>CAZEDO010000039.1:24449-31173 GCA_964511085.1 uncultured Lentimicrobiaceae bacterium | reverse complement strand
CTCATGAGAACGCTTCGCTAAGTTGCGAGAAATGAAAAGTTACCGGAGTATTGTTGTATATTAGAGTGTTAAAAAAGATTTAAAATACGGATTCAATTGGATCCTGTACAACAGCTATTCTGATACAAGGGAAACTAATTATGCCATGAATGGGGCAGAATCATGCATTTTTCTTAAAAGCAGAAGATCCAAATTCCCTGCTTGCAGCGGGAAATCTAATTTCAAGGGGGAAATAAATTATAACATTGGTTTTAAAGATCCCGAAAAGTATGTGTTTCAAATTTGGGACTTGGAATTTGGGACTTTCTTGCCTGCTGCAAGCAGGGAATTTGACCTGATAATGTACTAATTTATCCCGTTTGTGGTATCGTTTTAGCCCTTCTTCGCCGTCTTTCCTGAACTATCAGTGTGAGTTCGCGACCCATCTGGCCTGCTATGGAGGTGTTTTCTTCAGCACGGCGAATGAGGTAGGGCAGGATGTTTTTTACCGGCCCATAAGGAATGTATTTAGCCACATTGTAGCCAGAATCAGCAAGGTTAAAACTAATGTGATCGCTCATGCCATAGAGTTGAGCAAACCAGATACGGGAATCGTTTTTTGCAAGACCATGCTTGTACATTAAGTCTGCAAGATGCTGGTTACTCTTTTCATTATGAGTGCCGTTAAAAATTGAAATATGGTCAATATGTTCAACTGAATAGGTTAATGCTTCATCATAGGCCTGGTCAGTACCATTTTTGTCCGGGTGTATAGGTGATGTATAACCAATTTCCAACGCACGCTTGCGCTCTCTTTCCATGTATGCACCTCTCACAAACTTAATCCCAACCTTGTAATTCCCGGTGATGGCGTGTTGTAAAGTTATTTTTAAGAATTCAAGCCTGTCAGTGCGATACATTTGCAGGGTGTTGTAAACAATAGCTTTCTCCTTGTTGTATTTCTCCATCATTTCGGTCACAACTTGATCAACAAAAGACTGGTAACACGAATCTTCAGCATCAATCATCAGTGGTATATCATTTTTATATGCTTTCTGGCAAAGGGATTCCACGCGTTGTTTAAATTTCAGCGCTTCGTTTGCAACTTGCGGGCTGAGAGCTAGGCCAGAGTTTGCTTTTTCGAGTGTTTCAGCGGAAGCAAAAGCCGTGGGTTTAAAAACAGCAAAAGAAATATTTGGGTCGTCAGCTGCATTTGTGATTGTGAGCATCGTTTCAGCAAGAGTACTGTCCATCGTAGCAGCATCTTTGCCACCTTCAACAGAATAGTCAAGGATAGCCCCGACTTTGAACTTCTCAAGCAGCCTGACTGTTGGAATGCATTCTTCAATTGTTTCGCCGCCAACAAAATGTTTGTAAAGTGTAGGTTTAATTGCCCAGGCAACCGGAAAGTGTAAGCCAAGAGCAATATTTGTAAATGCTTTTCCTACTTTTACGAAATACCTGTTGTTCATTAGCCGGAAGAGCCAGAATGCACGGGAAAGATCGCTGTTGGTCTTATAGCGGAACGCTACTTTTGTATTGTCAAATGAAATCATGTATTGAAAATATGAGATGTAGTTGTCAAAATTAATCAAATTCCCTATCAGGATTCCCCTTTCTATGATTAAGATAAAAAGTTACCTTTTATATTGACCTGACATTAACTATTAACAACGAAAGCAGCAGGATAGGCTGATCATAAGGTTCAGTCTGATTTACAGCAATTTATCTTTAACTTTGTTCGCTCATGCACGCCAATCACCTATTCGACTCGGGAAACTATCCCATCTACACTGGCCCGGCAGCCTGGGATGCGCTTAATGCTTTCTTCGGCTCCTGCAACTATTCCAAAATATTTATCCTGGTTGATGAAAATACAAATGAGTATTGCCTCTCACTGGTTGTGCGAAAAGCTAAGGTATTGGCCGGTGCTACAGTATTAAAGATCGAAAGCGGTGAACAGAATAAATCAATTGAAGTATGTACTAAACTATGGCGTTTGCTTATGAATCATGGAGCAGACCGTCGCTCTTTGCTGGTAAATATTGGTGGTGGGGTTATTTCCGATCTCGGAGGTTTTGTAGCCGCCACTTTTATGCGGGGAATACAGTTTATTAATATCCCTACTACGTTATTAGCGCAGGTTGATGCTTCTATCGGCAGCAAAGTTGGCGTTGATATGGATGGAATCAAGAACCAGATTGGACTCTTTTCCGATCCGTTGGCTGTATTTGTTATTACTGAGTTTCTCCATACCCTGCCACAAAGACATCTCCGTTCGGGTTATGCAGAAATGATTAAACATGCGCTCATTGCTGATCCTGAATACTGGAAGGTTATTACTAAACAAGGCTTTGACAACGATCTGGGGTGGGAATATCTTATTGAACAGTCTATGCAAATAAAACAACAGGTAGTTAAGTTTGATCCTTTCGAACGAAATCTACGCAAGGTGCTCAACTTTGGGCATACCATCGGCCATGGACTCGAATCCTATTCACTCCTTCACGATGAAAAGCCTATGCTGCATGGCGAAGCTATTGCCATTGGCATGATCTGCGAAGCATTCATATCAAACAAAATGTGCGGATTGCCGGAGGACGAACTTAAAGAGATTGTTGCCTACGTAAATGCGAGTTTTGGATATCGTGAACTTAACGGTGATCTGGCTCTTGAAGTTCTCGAAATTATTAAACATGATAAAAAAAGTGTTGATGGGCACTGCCGGTTGACTTTGCTGAAAAATATCGGGAAAGCAGTTATTGATCAGGAATGTACACCAGATGTGATCGTAGATAGTATGCACTTTTACCTTAATTCTTCCCTCGTTTTAGCCATTTAAAGTATTCAGTATTCATAAAAGCGGTTATTTTGCAAAAGATTTTTGCAGGGTATAGCTTTTTGCATTTAGTAAGAGAATGCTCTGCCGTAAAAGCGTGAAGCATGAAAACTCAGATGATTGCATTTCTGCCTTTTTTACAATTCTCCCTCGTTTATTGTCACTTTATTTCTCAATATTAGACAACCCAAATTGACGATGTCAGAGCATAAAGTAATTAATCTGCACAGCCCCACTTGCCCGATAAACGTTAAAATTAACTTGCCTTCTTCAAAAAGTATCAGCAACAGGCTTTTAATGCTAAAAGCCTTATCAGGAATCGAATTCCCTATATTTAATCTATCCAAAGCTAGCGACACTTTGATGCTCGAAAATGCCTTGCAACATATTAATTGCAAAAGGAATGATGATAAAAGAGTTACAATTGATATTGCAGATGCAGGAACTTCAATGCGTTTTCTTGTAGCATTTCTGAGCATAACCTCTGGCAAATGGTTGCTTACCGGGAGTGAACGCATGCGCGAACGGGTGGTCGGCCCATTGGTAAATGCCTTACGTATGCTGGGCGCACAAATTGAATATGCTGCAGCAGAAGGATTCCCTCCATTGCTGATTAAAGGTGCAAGATTGGTTGGTAAAGAAGTTTCTATTGATGCGCATATTAGCAGCCAGTTCATCAGTGCGCTTATGCTAGTCGCTCCTCTGCTTCCTTTTGGGCTTACGATAAGGCTGGTAGGCAAAGCAAGTTCGGCTCCCTATATTTTTATGACAGCTAAACTAATGGAACAGGCTGAAGTTAAAATAATACAAAGTGAGGATTTTATCCATATTGAACATCAACAATACAATCCTGGCCTTTTCACCGTGGAACCTGACTGGAGTGCTGCTGCCTTCTGGTTCGAAATCGCTGCCTTTGCAAGTGAACCATCAATCGGACTTAGAGGTCTTAATGATTCTGGCTTGCAAGGTGATTCGCAGGTGGCAGATATTTTTACCCGATTAGGTGTTAAAACTGAGTTTAAGGATGAAGGAGCTGTTCTGACTAAATCATTAACCCCGGCAGTTGATCATTTTTTATATGATTTCATTTCTTGTCCTGATCTGGCATTACCTGTGGCCGTAACGTGCGCCGGTTTAAAAATAGATGCTACACTTATAGGGCTGAAATCATTACGGATAAAGGAAAGTGATCGTTTTCAAGCTCTTTTTTGTGAACTCAGCGCACTTGGGTATGAAGTGAACGAGTTGTCCGGCGATATTTTGCGGATATTGCCGGGGAAAAACATTGATTTATCAGAAAAGCATCATATAGTAGAAACTTATAATGATCACCGGATGGCGATGTCCTTCGCTCCCCTGGCGCTGCTTCATCAGAATATAAAAATTTCCAATCCTGATGTTGTGAAAAAGTCCTATCCTGGCTACTGGGAAGATCTTACCGAAGCAGGATTTTTACTAAAATAAAAATAGCCAAACGCTCAGTTTGATCAACTCTGTCATGATATTTATAAGGATTGGTTAGAAATAAGAAATTCCATAGAATTTGTCTGATAGAAGAATTCAGGTTTATTTTCCTACTTTTGTGCAAACTTCCTACCATCTTATGACTGTCGATATTTTTATTCCTTGTTTTGTTGACCAGTTCTATCCTGAAACTGGTCTTAACATGGTAAAAATCCTTGAAAAACTGGGCATTGACGTAAGTTATAATAAAAACCAGACATGCTGTGGACAGATGGCTTTCAATAGTGGATTCTGGGACGAAGCCAAAGCTATAGGAGAGAAATTTATACACGATTTTCCTCACAACCGCCCTGTTGTTGGCCCTTCAACTTCATGTGCTGGTTTTGTGAAAAATTATTACGACGAGCTATTTTACAACACTGCTTTGCATAACGAATACCGGCAACTCAAAAAAAACATGTTCGAGTTCACGGATTTCATTGCCAATGTTATAAAGGTTGAAGATATTGGAGCCTCTTTCCCACATAAAGTCACTTATCACGATTCCTGTGCAGCGCTCCGTGAGTATAAACTTGACAATGCTCCCCGCAGGTTGTTGGCAAATGTAAAAGGATTGGAACTTGTGGAGATGGAAGAAACCAGCACTTGTTGTGGCTTTGGCGGCACTTTCTCTGTGAAGCATGAAGCCATTTCTACGGCTATGGCTGAACAGAAGGTGCATCATGCTCTTGATACCGGTGCAGAATATATTGTATCAACAGATCTATCCTGCCTAATGCATCAGCAAGGCTATATCGACAAACACAAACTCCCCATTAAAACAATCCATATTATTGATATCCTGGTTCAGGGATGGTAAGAGGGTGTCAATAATTATCCTAAACTCTGATTTCTATACTCTATTGTAGTTTTTCTCAATTCCTTGTCACGTTGAGTTAAGTCGAAGGGTAATTTTGACCTATCTAAGGCGTAGTAGTGAATTTCCACACATCACCTATTGTATAATTTCCATTGGAATCGTGTGCATCAATGCGCCAGAAATAGGCTGTTCCTTTATCCATCAAAGGAGTTGTGTAATCTTTACCGGATATGTTGGCAACTTTCAGGAAAAGGGTATTTGGATCATAACCAATGTAAACATCATAAGTGAGCAGGTCATTCTCCGGGTCATCACAAAGCCACACTAGTTTAACGGAAGTTGGGATATCTGTTGAATTGTTATCGGGCGAAATATAGACAGGTTTACCTGGAGGCTGGTTGGTCAGGTCGTACACCACTACGATCATTTGTGAGGCTGAATCGACAAGACCCTGAGTGTCTTTCACAACCAACTTAGCATTATAAATTCCTGGTATGGAAAAAGAATGAGCTATTGTTTTTGTAGTTGTATATGAAGAATACTGATCCCCATCCATAAAATTCCACTTAACCTGAAGCGAAGCAATCGGATCTTCTTTGTCTGTACTTTGTGAAGCATCAAAATGGAAAATAGTTGAAGTGTCTCCTCTTGTTGTATCTGCCTCCAGTACAGCCTTCGGTAAAGCATTTTCGGAATTGCTGTTATTTTTGGAGCAGGCAGGTAGCAATGAAATTAAAATACAAATACAGAAAATATTAGCAATCTGGCAGCTTCTTCTTTTTCTCATAAAATTGACCCCCTGGTTACTTAACGGAAAAAGTGTTAAAATATTAGGCCGAAACGAATATTTTTTTGTTTTGAAAGCTAAACTTCGGTTTGCTTCGACTTGTTTCGACTCTGCTATACAACAACTGCTATCATATAAAATACAGCCAGGACGCTCAGTATATACTTAGGCTATACATGGGTTTGCTAAAAATGCTAATCCAACAGCTTAGGATAACTATAATATTGAGGATCATTGCTTACACGGATAAGTATTTATAATTTCTGATAATGCAAAATAGAACCTTCAGGAACCGGATTTTGCGGCTTTTATCAGCACTTCATATAGAAAATTTTAGAAAATAAAAAAAAATGTATATTTTTGAATGGGATTTTCTGACTGAATTTCAGCAACTTTTATTGATATACTCACGGCGTAATTTTTTCGCTTTTAGCCTGTAAGTAGTCACTGTAGCAAATTCTGAATTAGATCTTTACATATATTAAATTGAAAATTTGTCACTCATGAAATTTGCTCATTTATTATCAATTTCGCATTTAAAACTCTTATTATCAGGTCTTTTCATAGTCTGCGGAATGTTTTATCAAGCTAATGCCCAAACCAAGCCCAAATCTTTTGTCAGGTTAGTTTCCTCTGATGAAACGAACCGATACTTTGAGGTTGATCTCAGGCAGTTGCCATCATTTTTTGAAAAAGCTTATTTCCTTGATAATACTTTCAGAGATACGGTTGTAGTAGTGCAAAATTCCAGCCTGAAAAATAATTTCCTTCCATTGTTATGCCATACTAAACTGGA
>CAZEDO010000039.1:0-24349 GCA_964511085.1 uncultured Lentimicrobiaceae bacterium | reverse complement strand
GGTACCGGATCAACTGATTGCACAATATTACCTCCTCCATGCGGCAACAATGGCCCTCTTTGTGTAGGAGAATCACTGAGACTTGTAGCTCAGGGAGTAAATGGAGCTACTTATCATTGGACTGGTCCGGGTGGCTGGAGTTCAAACTTGCAGAATCCGGAACGACCAAACGTACTATTAAGTATGGCTGGGCAATATGCACTCACCATAACAGTTAATGGTCAGGTTAGCGAACCCACTTATACGGACGTTGTTGTTGCAAATCCTCCCACAGCTGTGCTTGCTGGTGATGGAGCTATATGTTCAGGGGAATCGGCCGGCCTGACAGTGACCTGCCAGAACTCCGGCCCATGGACAGTTTGTTATTCCCGGAACGGGGGACCTCCTGTCTCTATACAAGTGACGTTTTCGCCTTATACCATTGTCGTATCACCAACTGTAACTGCAGTTTATACACTGACAAGCGTATCGAATGCTATATGTAGCGGACCGGCTTCCGGGTCAGCAACAGTTACTGTTAGTCCAAGCCCGATTGCTGATTTTACACATTTCAATCATTGCCAGGGAACAGGAACACAATTCAATGACAGTACAACTCCTTCAGGGCTTGCAGCAACATGGTTATGGGATTTTAATGATGGAGGGAATACTTCAAATATTCAGAACCCGAGTTACATCTTCAGCCAATCAGGAACGTATAATGTAGCGCTGAATGTGACTACCTCTGCAGGATGTGAAGGAACCATAACAAAGGTAGTTGATATATTAGCAACACCGGAGCCGAATGCCGGTATTGACCAGTCAATCCCTTATGGTACTATTGCTAACCTGAATGGTTCATCTGCGGGTGGTACCGGAAATTTCACTTATCGCTGGGAACCTGCAGCTTTATTAGTGAATCCTGATATTGCATCACCTACAACTGTTCAACTGACCCAAACTACGGATTATACACTTACTGTCACTGACAACGGAAGTGGCTGTCAGAAATCGGATGTTGTAACTGTTACTATTACAGGCGGGCCGGTTGGCGTACAAATTATCGCTACGCCAAATGCAGTTTGCCCGGGAGAACCGGTAAATTTAAATGCCCAGGCCAGCGGAGGATCAGGAACATATTCCTACTCCTGGGTTTCTGATCCGGTAGGTTTTATTTCCAACATCGAAGACATTACTGTAGAACCAATTGTCACCACAACTTATTATGTAACTGTGAATGATGGGTTCAATACCAGTACCTATTCAACTATTGTGACAGTACATCAATTACCTGTTGCTCTTGCCGGACCGGATCAGACTATTCCAAACGGCACACCTGCAAACCTTAATGGGATAGCTACCGGAGGACAATCACCATATTCATTCAGGTGGGAACCTGCAGATAAATTATTGAACCCGGATCAGGCGGTTACTTCAACTATTTACCTTTCAAATACAACAGGTTTTATACTTACGGTTACTGATGCACATAGTTGCGTGTCAGAGGATCAACTTCAAGTAAACATTACGGGAGGACCATTAAACGTAAACCCTGTAGCTGAAAATTCCCCAATTTGCATGGGAGGAAGCACCAGACTGCATGCTATGGGTGAAGGTGGCGCGGAAAACTATACTTATACCTGGAGTTCTAACCCTGCCGGGTTCAATTCGCAGGAAGCAGATCCTTTGGTGTCGCCAACAGTGAATACAACTTACACCATAGTGTTAAGTGATGGTTTTAATACACGTCAGGGAAATGTAACAGTACAAGTAAATACCATACCTACCCTAAATCTGATACCAGATGGATCGCATATCCTGGCAACCGACACAATTGCTACCTGTATTTTTGATACAATAACCATTGATGCAACCAATACAAATGTTACTTATCTGTGGAGTAATGGATCAACAGCTTCCTCTGTACAGGCCAGCACTACAGGTGTTGGCTTTGATATGCAGTCGTTTAGCGTATTTGTGGCAAATACGCTTACCGGTTGCGAAAACTCAGGCGAAATAACAATTATGTTTACTTATGCCGAATGCACATATGGGATAAGTGATGAAGACCAGATTTCGGTTAATGTTTATCCCATTCCTGCCAGTGAAAATATCTTTGTTAAAGTGAAGGATATTAATCATGCGCTCAATTATAAACTTTGCGATACACAGGGACGCATTGTTGGAGAGGGACAATTTATACAAGGTGCTGAAACAAGTTCGATCAACCTTGGATCATTGCAACAGGGAGTTTATTTCCTGATGATTATTGACAAGGATGCTCTACGGGTAGTGAAAGTTGTTAAACGCTAACACTAATTTTTCGGAAACCTCCTGAAACTTATCTGCCCTTATACTTTCCTGATGAAACGTTGTTTATTCATGTTCTTGATGCTCACAATTGCCGCATCAGTGCAGGGACAGGTGCCAAATGCGTGTTCATATAAAGCTCCGCGTGAAGGAGATAACTGGTGTTTCTTTGATAATAATATACTCTCCTTCCAGGGCGGAGCAGCTTCTGCTTTGTTCTTAACAGGGGGCGTGTTGCCAGGTAAAGGGAAAGGCTGTGCTTCAATTTCTGACAAAGATGGCAATCTTTTGTTCTTTACCAATGGGATGAGAGTATGGAACAGGAACTTCCAGGTTATGCTTTATGGCAATAATCTCGATGGTGATTTTGGATGCACCCAGTCATCATTAATTGTGCCTCAGCCTGGTAGCGCTAATCAATTTTATCTTTTTACTGTTGATATGATATACCCGCAACCTATTGGCACTAAGGGGCTTAATTATTCAAAAATCGATATATCCGGAGATAATGGGCTTGGTGAACTTACTCTTCTTAATAAGCACCTGATGGATAAATCGCCTGAAAAGATTACAGGTGTTAAACATGCTAATGGAAAAGATATTTGGGTAGTTGCTCATGAATGGGACTCCGACGCTTTTCATGCCTACCTGGTAAACGAATCCGGACTGGATACTATTCCAGTGATCAGCCATGCCGGGTCGGTGCAAACAGGGGCACTCTCAACACTGAACACAGTTGGTTTTATGAAATTTTCAGTTGATGGGCGTAAGTTGGCTCTAAGCATTTTCGGTTCTCATTTAATCGAAATTTTCGATTTTAATACAGCAACAGGAGAGATAGCCAATCCAATATCAATTCTTGCCCCTGCTGGCAGAACCCCTTATGGGATTGAGTTTTCACCTGATGGAAGCAAACTTTATTTTACAACCCATGCAGTTTCTACCGGCGCTGATAATTACCTCTATCAACTTGACATGAGCGCTCCTGGGAATCCTCCTATTACAATAAACAGTTTGTTCCACGACCCTACAGCTCTTCAGTTAGCCTCTGATGGTAAGATATATGTTGCACGCTACAATAGCAACTTTCTGGGAATAGTTGAAAATCCTGACCGACCGGATACAGCATGCAATTATCGGGAGGACGCATTACCATTAGTTGGCAAATCTTACTTGAGTATGCCAAATTTTGTACAAAGCTATTTCAATATCCCGGCAGTTACTTATGATACTAAATGCAATGGTGATCAGACAATATTTAAAATAAATAATCCTTCAAATGCTGATCAGTATAGTTGGGATTTTGGCGATGCAGCCTCCGGTGCAGGCAACACCTCAACATTGGAAAGCCCGACTCATCAATATTCTGCTGCTACAGATTATACAGTTTCACTAACTGAAACTTATGCAGGCCGAAGTTTTTCATCAACTTTTCCGGTTACTATGCATCCGCTTCCTGCCACTAACTTTCCGCCTGGCCAGGATAGCCTTTATATATTTCCGGGTTCCACTATTCAGCTTGATGGGGGAGCCAATATGGCAACTTATATGTGGCAAAACGGATATTCGGAACGTACATACCCGGTTTCAGAGCCTGGTATTTATAATGTTTATATTGTGGACACCAATTGCTGCCATTTTTCCGATACGCTGTTGGTCATAATGCTCGATCTTGTTGTGCCTTCGGCTTTTACACCCAATGGCGATCTTATCAACGATTTATTCCGTGTTAAAGGTCCCTCAGAAGGAATTGGAGAATTCCACTTTTCGATTTACAATCAATGGGGACAAATGATATGGGAAACTTCCGATATTCAGGAAGGTTGGGATGGGAAGATGAAAGGAACATTATGCTCAACCGGACTTTATAACTGGCTTCTGCAATTCACCGTAAAAGGGAATATTATGAACGAAGGAAATGTGGTCAAAAGGGGGAGCATTTACCTTCTTCGCTGACAAGGAATGCATTCTCTTCTTTGTATTTTTTTAACTGGCAAGGTTCAAATCTCCAAAACTGTAGTATCTTTGTGTTAATCAATATGTTAATTAGCTATTCGCGACGTTTTTTGTTCTTGTGATTTAATAGCTCACAAAGTTCAGGATTAAGTGAATTAGTTTATATTTATGCCGATTTTGGAGAGCTGTAAATGAGCGAAAAACAAATCAAGCTATTAACGATATAACTCTTGTTTCCAATGAAACATATCTACACTTTGCTAATAAACTCTACTTTCTCCAGAATCTCTGTTTTTAAACTATTGGCTGGTTTTATACTTGTTACATCATTTATCAAACAACCTGAAGTTTTTGGAGAAGGAACAAAACAATTGGAACAATTAGCTCCAAGCAATTTTAATGGTTCTTTAGGGCTTGCTTTGTACAAAGGTGGTTGGACTAGCAATGGTCAAAGAATTCCCTTTGCTATTGTTGGCTGCCTCGAAAAGTACAGATTGAATGTTTACATCGCTGACCCTGCTACCGAATTGATTTATTTTGGATTTAAACAAGATGGCTTTGCCCCGTTATATTATCAATTGCGCGATCCTGATGGCCTTGTTGTTCCGGGTTTTTCACTTACCAGCGAACCTACAGCCGGTAATAACGGTTATATTGCAAGTTGGGATGAAGCAGTTGCCGGACCAATGTTTGGGACAATTAATCCGTCAGGTTATAAACCACTTGTAAGCCCTACGCTAACAAAGGCGGGTAATTATTATCTTGAATTTGCACAGGATGCGTTTGGGGACACTGGTTTAATAGATGGTACAATCATTGAATTTATTGACATTAGCGTTTATCAGGGTAACAATGTTAAAGATGGCAGGGTTTGGAGTAAAGCCTGGCAGTTTTCTGATCAGATTGCAGGTGGTGAATCTCCCAAAACTGATTTTTATATTCTCTCAAATGATAGTATTGTAACAAAACTGAATATCAACAGATGGCAGGGTGGTCATTTTATGTTTTATTGCAACCAATGGGGTGCTGTAAATACTGGTAGCTGGGTAGATGACAGGCAATCAAGGACTGCTCAAACCCAGGGAGATTGGCCGGGCGATTTCCCGGAATATAAAGTCTTTTTAAACGATCCGGATAATTTAGTTTTCCCAACCGGCAGTTTCGGAGTTCTTTGCGAGGATCCTACCAGTGTGTCCTATTGCGATGGTACTATTGATATATTAATTAAGGTAAATAAGCCTGGCACTATTACTCTGAATGTTGACGTAGATCCGGCTGGACCTGGGCCGGAAGATGTTGTGTTAAGTGGTGCTGTCACTGGTTCAGGTGATTGTTCTGCTACTGATGTTATTCCATGGGATGGTAAAGATGGAAATAACAACCCTGTTCAGAATGGAGCATCTATCCACATGGATATCCAATATATTAACGGGTTGACTAATCTGCCGATATATGATATTGAAAGGAACCAATATGGTATTATGGTTGATCTTGTTAGGCCTGCTCCTGCAGGATCAACAAAGCTTAATATATTTTGGGACGATATTCTTCTTCCTAATTGTAACCCGGTTTGTCAGGAACTTACTGGTTGTGTGTATAATTCAGCAGCTGATGCTTGTCACAAATGGCCTGGTAACAGCCAGGGTGATATGGATATTTACAATTCCTGGTGGTTTTATCAAACAAATGCAACTATCAACCTTGGACTTAATGTTATCAGAACACCGGAAACACCGGTTAGGCCCGCTGGTCCTAACCCCGTTTGCCAGGGGCAGGTAAATGTTACTTATACTGTTCCTGCTGTTCAATCAGCCGAAAGCTATATTTGGACGTTGCCAGATGGTAGCACTGTAACTACGCCTACTAACACAATTAATCTCGATTTCCCAACTCCTGCATCCGGAGGCACTCTGAAAGTGCGTGGTGCAAACGTAAGTTGTGGTGAAGGGCTCGATTCCCCTGGTCTTCTTATTAATGTGAGTGCTGATATTTTACCTCTTATTTCAGGAATACAGAGTGTCTGTGCCGGATCAACACAAACATACACATGCCCAACACCTGGAATATCTCCCCCTTACTCATGGTCAGTTCCTTCTGGAGGAAGTATTATTTCTGGAAATGGCACTAACACAATCACAGTTAATTGGAATATCACGGGAATGCATACTGTTCAGCTACAGACAACCTCAGTTGTATGCGGAATACGAACAACCACACTTGATGTAACTGTCAATCCACTTCCGGTACCATTAATTAATGGGCCGGCCTCTGTATGTGTTAATTCTACAGGCAATGTTTATTTTACAGAACCCGGTATGACTGTATATTTTTGGACTATTTCTGCCGGAGGGGTAATTACAGCCGGTGCAGGGACAGACATTATAACAGTTACCTGGAACACCACAGGGGCACAAAGTTTAAGCGTGGACTATGCCAATGCTAACAGTTGTAATGCTGTGGCTGCAACTCTTTATCCGGTAACGGTAAATCCACTTCCTGTTCCAACGATCATCGGGCCCACTCCGGTGTGTGCCGGATCAACAGGGAATATTTACTCAACCGAAGTAGGAATGACAGGTTACACATGGAATATTTCAGCAGGTGGAACAATCATTTCAGGAACTGGTACAGATGCAATAACCGTTACATGGAATATAGCTGGTCCTCAAACTTTAAGTGTTAATTATACAAATGCCAATAGTTGCCAGGCAGCAACACCTTTTGTCAAAAATATTACTGTTAATCCTTTGCCGGTTCCATCTGTCAGCGGTCCCGCTTTTGTTTGTGAAACATCAACCGGCAATATATATTCTACACAACCAGGTCAGTCTGGTTATCTGTGGAACGTTCCAGTCGGAGGTTCAATCACCGGAGGGCAATTTTCTCCAACAATTGCCGTAACATGGAATACTGCAGGTCCGCAAACTGTAAGTGTAGGTTACTCTGATGCAAATAGTTGTTTCGCAACATCATCTACTTACCCTGTTACAGTTAATGCTCTCCCACTGCCGGTGATAACCGGACCGGTTTTAGCTTGTGCTTCTGTTCCGGGGAATGTCTATTCCACTACAGCCGGCATGTCAAACTATATCTGGACTATATCACTGGGCGGGACAATTGTGTCCGGTCAAGGTACCAATTCCGTTATCGTAACCTGGGATGCTGCAGGAGCGAGGACACTGGCTGTAATATATACTAACGTAAATTCATGTACTGCACAAATACCGGGAGTTATTAATGTTGCAGTTGATCCCTTTCCTGTTGCCGATGCCGGGCCGCCGGTTGCCTGGATATGCTCAAATGTGACTGCTTATCCATTCATTGGTTCATCTGCTTCAAATTACCTTCCGGGAACTTTGCTCTGGACCTTCAGCGGTGGCGACGGGTTCCTGGATGACCCCACGTTGCTTCACCCCACCTATACTACCGGCCCAATTGACCGTATAACCACCAACCGCACAATAACTTTCACGCTTACAGTTGGTGGGGCAGGCAACTGCCTAGGACAGAATACATTTGATAATATAACGCTCCTGGTGGATCCAGTGCCTTTAGGTAATGCCGGCCTTGACGGTAGCATTTGCGGACTTAATCCCTATCAGCTAAACGGCTCTGCACTATATTACACCATCATTTCCTGGAATAATAATGGTGGGGATGGTTTTTTTTCCCCAAATAATTCAATTCTTAATCCGCTTTATACTCCTGGCCCGCTTGACCGTGCAAATGGCAGTGTTGATCTAACAATGGCGCTATCCGGCTGCCTCAATGGAGGAGATAACCTCCAACTCATTGTATATACTGAACCTACCGCTGTTATAAGTGGCAGTGCTACAATTTGCGAAGGAACCACCACCCCCGTGCAGGTAAATTTAACAGGAACTTTGCCCTGGAGCATCACCTACATTGATGGTGTTCAGCCAACTACTGTAACGGGTATAATTTCCAGCCCTTACATCTTTAATGTAGGACCTTCAATAAGCACAACATATACGCTGACAGCCCTGAGCGATCTGAATTGTCCAGGCCCCCCAGGGTCATTTACCGGAGCTGCAGCCATCAATGTGAACCCTTTGCCCGACTTTTTCACCATCACTACCTTCAACGATGGCAACTATTGCCAGGGCGACACAGGTGTACATATAGGTTTAAGTGACTCACAGGCTAACATGGTTTACCAGTTATTAATGAATGGCCTTCCGAGTGGGGTGCCGGTGAGCGGCACCGGCAATGCCTTGGATTTCGGGTTGTTTACCACACCGGGTCAATTCACAGTACAGGGGATAAACCCTGTTGGCAACTGCGCGGCGATGATGAATGGAGTTGTGAACGTGATTATGAACCCAATACCTGTCACGGATTTTACGACTAACACGGCTTGTTTGGGCGATAGCACTTTTTTTATAGTAACGGGGGCT
Source organism: uncultured Lentimicrobiaceae bacterium (assembly GCA_964511085.1). GTDB lineage: Bacteria > Bacteroidota > Bacteroidia > Bacteroidales > DASVHX01 > DASVHX01. The sequence continues at coordinate 15,686 of CAZEDO010000039.1, read as the reverse complement.
TACATCAACCAGATATCATACTGGCATTGGCAATTTGGCGATGGCACCTTTGCCACATACAATGCGCCTCATCCGCCTGTACATCTGTATCCTGTGGCAGGTAATTATACAGTAATTTTATCGGTGACCGACACCAATGGCTGTAGCTACCAGGTGAGCCATGTAATAACAGTAAATCCACTTCCCCAGTCATTTTTCAGCCACAGTACACCTGCCTGCGACAGCAGTGCCATCCATTTCACAGATCTTTCGGTCACGGCCATGCCATACATCCATCGTTGGATATGGGATTTTGGCGATGGCAGCCCTGCGGATACAATAAACTTCCCTGCGGATCCGAATCCGGATCACATCTATGCAGGCCCGGGCACTTACACGGTGACGCTCACAATCTTAAACTCCAGCGGTTGTAGCAACAGTTACAGTAGCACGGTAACTGTGACAGCACTTCCTTCGGCAGCTTTCACATTCACTACGGGCTGTGCCGGACAGCCGGTAAGTTTCACGGATAACAGTTTGTTTAATGGCGGCGGAGCGATAACACAATGGTTCTGGGACTTTGGGGACCCGACCTCTGGTGTTGATAATTTCAGTACACTTCCCAGCCCCACACATTCCTATGCTACAGGAGGGCCATACACGGTACAGCTTATCGTAGTCAACTTTAATGGCTGCAGCGATACACTTAGCCGGCAAGTGACAGTACTCCCCGCCCCGGTGTCGGGTTTCACGATGAGTCCCGGTTGCATAGGCAGTACCACGCAATTCTGGGCCGACAGTGTTCTTATCAACGTAAACACAATCAGCGGGTGGCAGTGGGACTTTGGCGACGGGGGCTCAGACAACAACCGCAATACGGGACATATATACGCAGCACCGGGCATCTATACCGTAAGGCTTACCATCACCGACCTGTCGGGATGTCTAGGCTTTAGAGATAGTTTGGTTACTATCCACCCATTGCCGCAGGCACACTTTGATGCTACATTGAGCAACTGCAAAGGTGAGGATGTTAGCTTTACCGACCTTTCCAGCATTTCCACAGGCTATATTGTGCGCTGGACATGGGATTTTGGCGACGGGAGCCCACAAGTAACAATAAACTTCCCGGGAGTACCCAACGTAAGCCACCAGTATACCACCAGTGGCAACTACTCTGTTACCCTACTGGTGACCGGTAGTGACAGTTGCCGGAACCAGGAAAGCCAGCAGGTAAGCGTCTATCCTTTGCCCCTGCCCGCCTTCCAATATGCTGGTGCCTGCCAGGGCAGTGCCGTCCAGTTCACGGACCAGAGCCTTCCCAATGGCGGCAGTGCCATCACACAATGGTCATGGGACTTTGATGATCCGGCCTCTGGTTCTTCCAACCAGAGCAACCAGGCAAGCCCTTCTCACCAGTTCACGGGCACAGGCCCATACAACGTACAACTTATTGTAACTACTAACAACGGCTGCCATGACAGCATCACCCATAGTATCACTCTGAGTCCTACGCCTGCTGTAGCCTTTACCAGCATGTACCGCTGCCAGCAAAGCCCCGTGGCCTTTACGCCCGATGCGGCAGTAATGAACTTAAATGTCATTTCGCAATGGCACTGGGATTTTGGCGACGGGAACACATCTACGCTGGGGAGTCCCACGCATATATATAACTTCGCGGGCACTTACACTGTAACCCTCGCCGTTACCGATACAGCAGGGTGCAGCAACAGCATATCCCAGACAGTGATCATAGTGCCCCTGCCACAGGTGAACTTTGATTACAGCTCGCCCACCTGCAACCAGTCCACAACAAACTTTACCAGCCTGTCCACTACGGCTAGCGGATACATCATTCGCTGGACATGGGATTTTGGCGATGGAAACAGCACAGTAATCCTTTTTCCGGGCAATGCCAACGTAAGCCACTTGTATGCAAGCAGTGGCACCTTCAGCGTATCATTAACGGTGATAACCAGCGACAGCTGCACGAGCCAGCGTAGCAGGATTGTTACCGTGATGCCCAACCCTATAGCGGCATTCAGCCATGGCAGCCCTTGCGCTGGCACAGCAGTATCCTTTATGGATGCCTCGCAGAGCAATGGTGGTGGCAGCCTTACGGCCTGGCTCTGGGACTTTGGTGACCCGATAACAGGTACCGCGAACAGCAGCACACTTCCCAACCCGTCACATACCTATGCCACGGCAGGTACTTATTGGGTAAAACTTACCGTTAACACGGCTAATGGCTGCAGCGATTCTGACAGCATCCAGATCATCATAGCACTACCACCAACTGTAGACTTTACCAGCCAGGCAAGTTGCGCTGGCGACACCACAACCTTTAACAGCATTGTGGTTCCGGGAGCCACGGCATCCTGGAGCTGGGACTTTGGCGACGGTAGCACTTCGGCATTGCCCAACCCGGTACATATCTACACTCTTGGTGGAACATTTACGGTAATACTTTCCATTACCGATATGTCAGGTTGCCAGAACACGGTAAACCACCAGATAACAATCATTCCTGGTCCTGCTGTATATTTCAGCATGGGCTTGCCTTTGTGCACAGGGCATTCGGTAACCTTCAGTGATGGGACAGTCCCGGGGCCAGGCAGCACAGTTACCAGCTGGTACTGGGACTTTGGCGATGGGCACGACACTACGCTTGTAGTCCCCTGGGCAGGGCAGATTGTTCATACCTATTCTGCAGCCGGCACATTCAATGTAATACTCTCGGTAGTCACCAGCCTGGATTGCCAGGGAGAGTACCAACATTCTGTCACTATCGGCACAGCACCTGCGGCGGCCTTCAGCTATGAAAATACCTGCGAGGGAAGTACTACTTCCTTTACTGACCAGACCACTACTTCAGGCGGTCCTGCTGTGGTGAGTTGGAGCTGGGACTTTGGCGATCCGGGTTCTGGGATATTCAATACCAGCAATCTTACCAACCCCACGCATACATACTCTCTGGCGGGGAGCTACATGGTGACCCAGGTAGTGGTGAATGCCATTGGATGCAGTGATACACTGCAGTTACCAGTAATCATCAATGCAAAACCGGGAGTAAACTTCACGAATGACAGCATTACTTGTCAGGGGAACTCAACAACCTTCCAGGTTGACCTGGCAGCAACCAATATAGGATTGATACAGGGCTGGGACTGGAACTTCGGCGACGGCACGTCACATGCCACACAGCAAAACCCATCCCATAATTATGTCAATTCAGGCATTTATACAGTAACACTTACAGTGACCGACACTCTTGGGTGCATCAATGAGATAGGCCACCAGGTTGATGTGCGCGCCCTTCCTACGGCATCCTTCAGTTTCAGCCAGTCCTGTATGGAGTTGCCCACACAATTTACCGACCAGTCGTATGCCCCTGCAGGAGAAACCATCATCAGTTGGGCATGGGACTTCGGCATGCCGGTAACAATTACCACAGACACCAGCAGCCTTCAAAACCCGGCATATACATACACCCAGGCAGGGACATATACGGTAAACCTTACGGTGGTAACGCTAAACGGATGCAGCAAAAGCACTACTATAGCGGTGCAGATAAATGCCACACCTACGGCTCATTTCACCTACACGGCATCTCCCTGTGCGGGAGGGGCTGTAGAGTTTCAGGACTCCTCGTGGACTTACCAGGGCGTGATAACTTCCTGGCAATGGGAGTTTGAGCCTAACCATTATTCTAACCTCCAGAACCCTGTGCATGTTTACTTCAATGTCGACAGCTGCTACACGGTACAATTGATTGTGACCGATATGCGTGGCTGCAAGGACACGGTGCCACAACTGGTATGCGTACCGGCAGTTTTAAAGGCAGGCATAAGCTATACGGGTGTATGTATTGGAAGCCCGATGCAGTTTGCTCCACTGTTGGTGGCCCCCACGGGAGATACCTTGCTAACCTTTGCCTGGGATTTTGGCGATCCTGCCTCTGGAACAAACAGCAGCAATCTGAGGCTTCCTGCGCATTCTTACTCTGCGGTTGGCGACTACACAGTAACCCTCACGGCTACTGACCGCTTTGGCTGCCTGGCTACGGCTTATCAGGCAGTAACGGTAAACGCGCTTCCGGTCTCAGCATTTACTTGGCAGGAAGGTATCTGCGACAGCACTATATACTTTAGCCAGCATGGCATAGGGAGTTCAGGCCCCATCACGCGGTGGATATGGGACTATGGCGATGGCACAAAAGACACCGCTTATTCAGCCGTGTTCGCTGATAAGCAGCATAAATATATCACAGCCGGAGATTACATAGTAACATTGGAAGTGAGTGATACCAATGGCTGCACAGGCACCTTCAGCGACAGCATTGCGCGTGGCAGTTGCCTCTGGCCCGCGTTTACCAATAACGATACCCTATGCCAGGGAAATATCATTTACTTCACGGACCAAAGCACGGGGCAGGGACCGATAATTCAATGGGAATGGGACTTTGGCGATCCCGGCTCGGGAGCCAATAACCAGAGCAACCTGAGCAGCCCTTCGCATGAATACCTGTTTCCGGGTATATATACGGTAAAACTAAGGATAAGCACCCTGGTGGGTGCTATGACGGTAAGCGACAGCACATCAAAAACAGTGCTGATACGCCCCAGCCCATCTGCAGGTTTTGATGCCAGGGGCACATGCCTGGGTAGCGAAAGTGCTTTTACGAACACCAGCAACCAGAACGGGGCAACATTTGGGGGATATAGCTGGGACTTTGGAGTTCCGGGAACCACAGGCGATACCAGCAGCATAACGGATGCCACATACGTATATCCCCAGCCGGGTACCTACCTGGTAAGGCTTATAGCCATGAGCAGGGAAGGCTGCAACGACACTACTGAAAAGGCGGTAAGCGTATTTGGTATCCCGCAGGCACGTTTCGACTATTCAAATGCATGTAAAGGAATGCCCACTTTTCTGTTCAGCCATAGCGACAGTTCCCTGGCCACTCTCTCGCACTGGAGATGGGTTATCAGCGATAGTCTGGGTGTTGAAGGCACGGCCACAGGGGCCAATGCCAAATATATCTTCCAGCATACAGGCAGGTATAAGGTAGTGCTAACGGTATCCGACACTAATGGCTGTGCCGGCAACATACTGGAAAATATCCAAAGTCTTCCTGTTCCCGGCAGCGCATTTGACTACATAAAAGACTACCAGGGCATACAAGGGCAGTTGAAGATGGAAAATCAGGCTACAGGGGCATTGGACTACCAGTGGGATTTTGGCAACGGTACCACCAGCATGGCAGAGAACCCGCTGGTCCGCTACCAGAATGACAGCACTTATACTATCGTGCTGGTTTCATGGAACAAATACAACTGCCCTGACACGGCACGAAAGGAATATCATTTGCTATTCAAGGGCTTATATGTTCCCAACGCGTTTTCACCCGGCAACCCGCACGAGCAGGTACGCCTGTTCCGCCCGGTAGGCGTGAACCTGGTATCGTACCATATAGCCGTATATAACAGTTATGGCAACCTGATATGGGAATCGATCAAACTGGATGCGCAGGGCAGCCCTGCCGAGGCATGGGATGGCACGTACAAAGGAAATATCTGCCAGCAGGATGTATATCTGTGGCGGATACAAGCCATCTTCCGCGATGGAACTATATGGGAAGGAAAAGATACCGGTGACAATACAGACCTAGGCGATCACCCTTTCGGAACAGTGACCCTGATAAGGTAAGTGTTTGTTATTCTTGCCAATCCAAAAATGAGCCCTCAGGAACTGGATTTTGTGGTTTTTATATATTTGTAAAAATCCGATTTCTATGAGTTGGAGTAACTGGATAGTGGATGCTTTTAAGGAAAGAGTTATTTCCAGAACAGGATCGCAGTATAATCCCACACTGGAAGTAATACGCTCAGGAAATCATCTGGTGCTGGATGCAAAAAGTGTAAATTATTCATATGGAGGTTTGCATCGGGCATTCAGGCAACTGTTCAGAAAAATCAGAATTAGTAAATGGAATATTGGGAATGTGCTTATTCTTGGGTTTGGCGCCGGAAGTATAGCTTCTATTCTGCAACATGAATACCAGATTGATTGTAAAATAACAGGGGTTGAAATTGATCCCGAAGTTATTAGAATTGGTAAAGAATATTTCAGGTTCAATTCATTTAGTAACCTGAATCTAATAGAACAGGATGCTATTTTGTTTATAGAAGAAAATAGTGAATTTTTCGACATTGTTGTCGTTGATTTATATCTTGACAAAGAGGTCCCGCCAAAAGCAGAAACAAGCGAATTTGCTGATTTCATAAAAAAAGCATTAAAAACTGAAGGGCATCTTATTTTCAATAAATGGATTCATGACACAGTCTCGATGGAAAGTGCTGCCAGGCTGGAAAAAGTACTGACTAATACCTTTGATAACCTGATAATATACAGGACAGGCCATAATCGTACGAACAGGATGATGGTTTGTCGCAGGACTGATTAAATTATTTCGGATGGAGAATATTTATGTAAAATTAATTGCCGTAGAACTTGGCATCAGAGAATTCCAGGTGCAGAACACAATTACACTGCTTGAAGGCGGGGCAACTATTCCTTTTATTTCGCGTTACCGCAAAGAAATGACAGGTAGCCTTGACGAAGTTGTAATAATGGAAATTCGCGACAGGCATCATCAACTCGTAGAACTTGATAAACGCCGGGAAGCTATTATCGCCAGCATCCGCGAACAAGGATTTATGACGCCGGAACTCGAAAGTCAACTCATTGCTGCAACCGTCCTTAGTGATCTTGAAGATTTATACCTTCCTTATAAACCCAAGAGGAAAACCCGGGCCACCATCGCCAAAAGCAGAGGGCTTGAACCTTTAGCCAAACTCCTGATGGCACAGCATAATATTGATGTTAATGCTCAGGCTAAAATTTATGTTAACCCAGAGAAAGAAGTAAAATCGATTGAAGAAGCTTTGGCAGGTGCCCGTGATATTATTGCCGAATGGATTAACGAAAGCAAAGATAGCCGTGCCCGTATGCGACACCTGTTTAACAGAGAAGCTGTTATTTGTTCCAAGCCTGTAAAAGGCAAGGAGTTGGAAGGTATTAAATATCAATCATGGTTCGAATGGAGCGAACCTCTCTCCAAAGCACCGTCGCATCGTGTGCTTGCATTGTTCAGAGGTGAGGCAGAAGGATTTCTTAAAGTTTCCGTTTCGCCGGATGAATTGAAGGCTACAGAAATTTTAACTAAATTATTCGTTAAGGGTAATAATGATGCTTCGGAACAGGTAACATTGGCTTTAAAGGATTCATACAAGCGTCTTCTTCAACCTTCTATTGAAACCGAAGTAAGGCAGATAGCAAAAGAGAAAGCCGATGCAGAAGCAATCCGGGTTTTCACAGCAAACCTGCGACAACTATTGCTTGCTCCACCACTCGGGCAAAAAAATGTACTGGCTATCGATCCCGGATTTCGCAGCGGATGTAAGGTTGTGTGCCTCGATAAGCAAGGAAACCTGCTACATAACGAAACGATTTATCCCCATCCTCCGCAAAGCGAAGTTAAACAGGCCATGGCTAAAATCCAGAACCTTGTTGACGCGTATAAGATAGAAGCTATTGCAATTGGAAACGGAACAGCAGGCAGGGAAACTGAAAATTTTATCCGGAGGATTCAGTTTAATCGCGAAATAATGGCATTGATGGTAAACGAAAGCGGGGCATCTGTTTATTCTGCATCTGATGTTGCCCGCAGCGAATTCCCTGACTATGATGTTACTGTCCGGGGATCGGTAAGTATCGGTCGCCGCCTGATGGATCCCCTGGCAGAACTTGTAAAGATTGATCCAAAATCTATTGGTGTTGGCCAATACCAGCATGACGTAAATCAACCGGCTCTCCAGAAAAGCCTCGAAGACGTGGTTGTTAGTTGCGTGAACAATGTAGGCGTGGAATTGAATACTGCAAGCCAGCATTTGCTTACTTATGTCTCAGGAATAGGGCCAACATTGGCGGGAAACATTGTTAAACACAGGAGTACTTCCGGGAAATTTACTTCCCGCGAGGATCTTAAGAAGGTAGCCCGTTTTGGTGATAAAGCTTTTGAGCAATCCGTTGGATTTCTGCGAATAGGCGATGCACCAAATCTGCTCGACCGCAGCGCGGTTCATCCGGAAAGTTATGAGGTTGTTTATAAAATGGCTGACGATCTTCATTGCTCGGTAGCCGATCTCATGCAGGATGAAACTCTAAGGGCGAAAATTAATCTGGCTGATTATGTTTCGAAAACAACAGGCCTTCCAACCCTGACTGATATTATACAGGAATTGGCTAAACCAGGCCGTGATCCCCGGTCCAAATTTGATTTTTTCGAATTCGATAAAAATGTAAATAGGGTGGAGGATCTATATGTTGGAATGGTTTTGCCGGGCATCATCACCAATATTACTAATTTCGGTGCTTTTGTTGATATTGGTGTACATCAGGATGGTCTTGTTCATATCAGCCAGTTGAGGGAGAATTTTACAAAGGACCCAAACGATGTGGTGAAACTAAATCAGAAAGTCCGCGTTAAAGTTCTTGAAGTTGACCGCGAGAGAAAACGAATTCAGCTTTCGATGCGGAATATTGATTGATATAGTGCGTTGTTGGTCTTGCCGAAAAATCTTTGTCTTTATTTCGCTTAAATTTGCGTGCCTTCAAACTCTTATAACTTTCAAACTATAAATGCGTCTATCCGCCTCCCGTTTCCTGTTTTTGTTGACGTTAATGTTTACCAGCATAGCTTCAAATGCACAATATATAAGGGGTGCTTTGATTGCAGGAGGGAATGCAGCGCAGGTTGACGGCGACGAAGTTTTTGGCTATCACAAGTATGGCTTCCAACTTGGAGCGTCTGCTATTATTCAGTTTAATGAGAAATGGTCAGTAAGCCTGGAAAATATATTCAACCAGAAAGGAGCCTGGCAAAAAGCGCGCTATAGCGATGGATATTACAACCTGCAACTTGATTATGTTGAAGTACCTGTTCTTCTTCAATATACTGACAGGGACAGGATAACTGTGGGAACGGGGTTTTCGTGGGGCAAGCTGGTCAAGGTTGAAGAATTAAACAAACGTGATTCCTCCCTTTTAACAGAAGGGACTTATAATCAGAATGACTGGGATATATTGGCCGATCTGCGATTTCGGCTCTATAAGAGTTTGAAGTTGAACATCCGTTATGCTTATTCGTTGTCGAAGATCGCTACCCGTAATGTTAAAGATTCAAAATCCGGAAATTATAATACCCGCGATCAATACAATAACCTCTTTAGTTTTAGATTGATGTACATTATTAATGAACCGAAAAGGGTGGCTACTGAACCGCGGCCTTCTCGAAATGAGTGAAAAAATTTCAAATAGTGCTGCAAGGCAATGGATTGAACAACTTGGACTGATTGCTCATCCCGAAGGCGGATGGTATAAGGAAGTTTACCGAAGTAAGGGTAGCATTCCGGCCAATACTCTTAAGGAATTTGAAGGCATACGGAGTTTTTCAACATCTATTTATTTCCTTCTTGATGGCAAGGATTTTTCAGCATTTCACCGCATTCGTTCCGACGAATTATGGCATTTTTACGATGGTTCATCAGCCATTATTTCGGCTATCTCTCCGCAAGGTGACCTTGAGCAGTATTCTCTCGGAAGAAACATTCAGAATAATGAATCATTTCAGGTTATTATTCCCGCCGGATGGTGGTTTGCAGCAAAAGTTACAGAACCCGATTCCTTTGTACTTGCCGGATGTACAGTTTCTCCGGGCTTCGACTTCAAAGATTTTGAAATGGGAAGCGCAGAAGAATTAATTGCTGCTTTTCCGCAACACAGCGGTTTGATCAGTCAGCTTACACGATAATTTGTTTGTATCAACAGCAGCTACAAAGTCGTTTTTTTTACTTACAAAAGAAGGGGCATTTTGCTTCGCTTCACCCATTTGGCATCATACCGGTTATCCACAAAAAAAATCAGAAGGTCGGCATCATACCTGTTATCGCAGAAATAGATCTTCTTTTTGGCATCATACCGGTTATCCACAAAGAACCAAAATAACCCTTCCTTGTTGACGTCGTATTGATCATCAACCTTGAACACGAGCAAATCGGCGTCATACCGGTTATCCACAACAAAAACTTTAAAATCCGCGTCGTACCGGTCGTCGCACGAATACATTTTTTGACCTGCAGCAGGGTTCAGGACCAGCATTAAAGCCACTATGCTAATAAGTTGGAGAAATCGGAATGGTTTCATTTTCCGTGATTTATGTGGTAAACTGAGTAATGCCAAAAGACACAAAGATTGAGCCGGAAATCTCAGAAAGCAAGATAAAAATCTCTGGTTAGCTTTTTATATCCGTCACTGTAGATGTTTGTAGCATCGCGGATGTACAACGATTCCTCAATTACCTTCTTTACCGCCTCATGTTCAAATTGCATCAGCACACGGTTAGCCGGCTTTCCGGGTTTTGGATATATCATTAATTTCCGGCTGGATTTGAACCCGATATTTCTCATTATTGATTCAAATAAATGGCTTTCAGGTACTGGAAGAATCACGCAACATTTCCCTGTGGCAGCAGTCAGTTTTGCAGAAGATTCAGCCAGGTCAGTGTACGATAACTCCCCTGCATGTCTTGCCTGGTTACGTCCGGGCGTTGGAGAAAGTAATGAATTAATGAAATAAGGAGGATTGCAAACGATAAGGTCGAACTGAAGTTTATTTGATTGCACAAAATCCTGAATAGAAGTGTGTTCAACTTTTACACGATCGGCCCAGGAGCTGAGTTTGGCATTTTCGCCGGCCTGTTTCGCCGCTTCCTTATCAATTTCAATTGCGTGGATTAAGGCTTTTGACCGTTGGGCAAGCATCAAAGCTATTACTCCTGAACCTGTACCTATGTCCAGAATGGACTTTGCTTCAGAAACATCTGTCCACGCACCAAGCAACACTCCGTCAACGCCGACTTTCATCGCGCATTGGTCATCAAGTATTGAGAATTGTTTAAAGCGGAAAGCCATTCTTGGCTGAGTTACTACATTTATTAAGTTCCAAATTTCAAATTCCAAGCCCCAAATCTTAAAAAAGATCACTTAGGAATTATTTCAAAATAACTTCCTCAAATGAAGCTCTTCTTTTTATTTTTTTCTTTCAACTTTTGCTTGATCAAAAGTTGAGCAAAAATCAAGACTTTATAAGATATTTGTGTTTTTCTACATCAGGTTTTTGCCACGCCAAGCAAGCCGTTCGCCGGCGTACTGCATATGAAAGGCCATAGCATTAGAATAGCTCACTTCTGCATGGCTTACTGATTCCCGCGCTCAAAAACCTTCCTTAAAAAAGCTACAAATATTTTATAAGGTCGGTCGGTCATTAGCGATTTCCCAAAATCATACATTTATTTTGGGGAAGTTATTTCAAAAGTTCTACTTAGTAGACTTAGTGTTTGAAATTTTGAATTTTGGTTTTTGAATTTTGGTTTTTGGGTCTTCCACAAAAGATGTATATTATCCCGTGTTAGATGTAGATATCAATCAGTCCTTCCGGCGCTTCAATATCAATATGCCGGTTTTGCCGGTCAACCTTTAGAATAATCTCATCTGTGATAGGAACAAGTATTTCCTTTCCGCCTAATTTTATCTGCAGAATTGCCTGGTACGGCAGGTCAAGCACCGTATCTACTATTCCTATAGGGCCTTTAAACTTATCAGTTACCGAAAAGCCCTTAACTTCATGATAATAGAACTTATTGCCTTTAAGTGGCGGCAGGTAACTGAGCGGCAAGTAAATCTCCGCGCCAACAAAAAGGTCGGCATCATCGGTTTCGTTAACATCCACAAGGCTTACAACGGCTTGGTTCTTTGGCCTGAGCTGGATTTTTTCAATAAAAAATGGAACCAGGTTCTCGTTGAGTTTGACGAACACTGATTCCACTTTTAAATATTTCCGCGGATCATCAACATCGAGGTAAAAAACAACTTCTCCTTTCGATCCGAATGTCCGGATAATCCGGCCAAGGCAGAAAAGATCGTTATAATCCATCCTTGTATTGAAATCTTATAGGTTTCCGCACGCGGGTGCGGATGGCATTATGCCTTTTCTTCTTCTTCAGCAGGTTTTTCTTCAGCAGGCTCTTCAGTGGCTGCTTCGGCAACAGGTTCTTCAGCAACTTCAGTAACAGGTTCATCTGCTACTTCTGTAACTTCAGCAATTGGTTCAGCAACTTCAGCAATAGGCTCAACTGTAACTTCTGCAACAGGTTCGGCTACTTCTTCAGCAACTTCAGCAACTGGTTCGGTTACTTCTTCGGCAACTTCAGCAACAGGTTCGGCTGCTTCTTCAGCAACTTCAGCAACAGGTTCAGCAACTTCTTCAGCTACTTCTTCGATTTCTTCTGCTTTATCATGTGCAGTTGCAGCGGCTTTAGCTTCTTTGGCAAGTTTTTTCGCAAGAGCTGCAGCTTTGGCTTCATTCACCTTTACTTCGGCTTCCATGCGTTTTTTGTCTTCAGTCTTCGACTTCAGAACAATTTCTTTCGAAGCGTGAAGGATTTTTTCGTCCTTGGCTTCTTTCCATTCGTTGAACTTAACGTCAGCTTGCTCTTGGGTGAGTGCGCCTTTGGCAACACCTTTTAACAAGTGTTTTTTGTACATCACGCCTTTGTAATGAAGGATCGCTTTCACCGTGTCGGTGGGTTGCGCGCCGGTAGTCACCCAATAGAGAGCTTTGTCGAAGTCAATCTGGATGTCAGCAGGCTTGGTAATCGGGTTGTAGGTGCCAATCTTTTCTATAAATTTTCCGTCCCGTGGTGCACGACCATCCGCAATTACTATATGGTAGAAAGGTTGTCCTTTTTTACCATACCGTTGTAATCTGATCTTTGTTGGCATTGTTTAAGTGTAAATTAATGATTAATTATGATGTCTAGGCTTTTGTAAGCGATGAATTTTCAGGCAATTGCCTTATACCTCAAGGCTGGTTAAAGCGGGTGCAAAGATGATGTTTTTTTTTGAAATATCCATGGAACCAGCAAAATATATTTGGTAGAGGAAGAGCAAGTATTTCGTAGCTCAAGGCAATTGAAGTTCATCAATAAAATCAACACTTAAAGAATCAGGTGGGATTGAATCAGCAGGTAGAACAAGCGTTTTCGCAATTCCTTTCAACTCGACTTTTGGTTGCAATGCATCAAAGTCCTCCTGGGTAATCAGCTCCTTATGCAGCATTTTTTCGGACATCAATTTGTAGTAAGAGGCTAGAAAATCGCGCAATTGCCCTTCCTCATCAAAGGAATATTTAAACCATTTCGGGTGTGGAACGATACTTGCCAGGTAAATGGCTTCGGCCAAAGTAAGTTTCGATACATCTTTGTCAAAATAAAAGCGGGCAGCTTCGTTCACACCATAAACCATGGGCCCCATTTCGATAATATTGAGGTAAACCTCGTACATCCTTTCCTTGGTTGTAAGGCCATTATTTTCGATCAGCCAGACAATGAGTGCTTCCTCAAGTTTGCGGGTGATGGTTTTATTCCGGTTAAGGAAAACGTTTTTAATCAGTTGCATGCTGATGGTACTGCCGCCCCTGGCAAACCTGTGTTGTCTGATATTTGTTATGATGGATTGCCGGAAGGCATCGGGCAGGAAACCCCGGTGGTTGAAGAACTGGCCATCCTCGGAAGTCATAATGGCATCTTTGAGATAAGCCGGTATGGCATCCAGAGGCCGGAAATTGGGATTGGCAGGACCGACTTCAAACGTCCTTACAGGAACTCCCCGCTCATAAGCTGTATATTCAAACGGCTCACTCATTTTACTGAGATTGGTATTGCCGTAGCTTACAATGCGAAAGTGTTTCCTTTCCAGACCTGTAGAAAAATAAAGGGAATCAGGCTTTGACAGATCAACCATGAATTTGAAATAAAAACTCAGGTCACCGCTTGTTTTCAGGCCATCAAGGTTAGAAAATAATCCTTTTGGCAGGGATTCGAAAAAATCAGCGGCAGCAAACTCAGGTTTATTCAGGATCAGCGTAATTTGCTTTGTTGGTTGCGCCTTGTATCTGATATAAGGATTTGCTTCAATTTTGTTGAATATAAACCGGCTTGTGCTATCCAGTTCAATGTAATCAGTGCCAATATTGATTTTATAATCAACCAGCCCTTTGCCGAAGACTACATCCTCGCTGCTGATGCGGGGTTGGTTTACAACCAGGTTACTCAACGACGCGACTCCGGTCAAAGTAACAACATCATCAACAGGACTGGTGCCGGTGAGGCTGAATCGTAAAGTGTCGAATCCGATATGCGTATCAAGGCGTTGACTAATGTATGGCAATACGATCTGCTCGTGGTTTCCTGCAAAAATTTTAAAACCTGCAGAGCGTTCGCCGGCATCCAGGTTGCCTCGTAGAATCCAGGGAGTTATCTTGCCATTGTCAATTTCTTCAATTGTAGTTTCAAATTCGTGGTCGGTAATTGCAAGCTGAGGCAGGTAAAATCCGAAACAATTTGAATTGAGATCGGCTGAAATGCGCAGATTATTAATGGTGATTGTAGATGGAATCTGATTGAACATAGCACTAAGCAGGCGGTCGGCGCGATTGGCAAAATCGGTCGGTTGGATAGAATCCGATTCGTTAACCGCTGTTTTTTTGCCGGCATCAACAAGAAACATATAATTTGTTATGCTGTCGTGCCTGATGAGTCTGAAAAGTGCATCTTTCATTTCCAGGTTTTCGAGGCTAAGCCTGAACCGGAACAGTTTCCAGAAATTGATATTGGCATGCAGGTATCCTATTTTTATCAGCGTGTCGCCATCCGCTGGTTTCAGGCTGATTTTATTAAAACTTATTCCGGTAACACCATTAAAACTGAAGGATCCGATTGCCAGTTTAGCCTGATAATGCTCATTGAAACGGTTAATTTTCCGGTTCAGCAAAGCCCCGGTAATGGGATGACGAAAAATTAACGCAGCTGCCAGTATTACCGGAATCAATGCCAGAAAATAAATAGAAAATTTCTTCAGGCGTATTAAGATATGTGGGCTGATTTTTTTCAGGGCAGGTCTGATTTTTATGGCTGCAAAGTTACGCATTAGTTGAATTGTGCTATTTATTCAATGCCAGTGAAAAAATTCCAAATTCCAAATTCCAAATTCCAGGCTCTGAGTGAGAGTCCTTTTGAGATTTGGAATTTGGAATTTGAGATTTGGAATTTGAGATAGCTGCAATTTCCCCATTTTCAATAAAGAAAGCGAGTTAAGACAACATCCTCTTTCGAGTTGTTAATAGTTTTCAACAGCAAGGTATTCCGAAGCCTTTTTGCCTAATTTTATGCAAAAGTTCAGAATTAACTAACCGCCTAATTTCCAGTATTTCCGCATGCCTTCTTTCTCGCATTTACATGTTCACACGCAATACTCCATACTTGACGGAGCAGCAGATATTGAGCTTCTTTTCAAAAAAGCCAAGGCTGATGGCATGCCTGCAATAGCAATTACCGATCATGGAAACATGTTCGGGGTTTTTGAGTTTGTTGCCCATGCAGCCAAAATAAATAAAAAAGATCCTGCAAACCAGGTAAAACCAATTGTTGGCTGCGAATTCTATGTTGTAAACGACCGGCACAAAAAGCATTTCACCCGCGACGACCGCGATCAGCGCTTCCATCAGCTATTGCTTGCAAAAAATGC
>CAZEDO010000038.1:0-31623 GCA_964511085.1 uncultured Lentimicrobiaceae bacterium | reverse complement strand
TATATCCATAAAATATGATTGGCCTCAAAACTAATTTTATGAGGCCAATAATACAACGGACTATAAGTCACATTTTGGAAAGATGCTAACAGGGGGTATAACTGTTCAAAGCGTCAAACAGCTTGCTGAACGTGGACTCCCGTTCATTTGGTTTTAATTCGCATTCCCAGATGACAATTGTGCGCCAGCCATCCGCAACCAAAGCCCGGACACTCTGAAGATCATTCAGCTTATTGTTGTCAATCTTATTCAGCCACCAGTCGGTCCGGGTTTTTGGCACAACAAAGTACCTGCACCCATCGTGCCCATGCCAGAAACATCCGTGAATAAAGAGTACTGTTTTATATTTTGGCAGGACAATATCCGGCTTTCCGGGTAGCCGCTTATCGTGCAAACGATAGCGAAAGCCTTTGGTGAAAAGAAATTTCCGCACCAGCATTTCGGGCTTTGTATCCTTGCCTTTGATGCGGCTCATGTTGTAGCTTCGTACTTCTTCGGAGTGGACATCTGCCATGGCTCAAAGATACACTACAATGTCTGAAAAAAATACCCCGCCACCTTATCAGCGCCGGGGTATTCAGAATTTCTCTTTCTATCCTTTGTTTCTTATCAATCCTTTATAATCCTGCCATTCCGGAGTACAGTGTTTTTAGTTTTCACCTCGAAAAGATAAATCCCTTTTCCAAGTTGTGTTGTATTCAAAGTAGCTTTGCTTGTGAATTTTTGCATTATCACTTTTCGTGAAGTAATATCGTAAACAGTGATTTCAGAAGGTTCATTTATGCTGTTGTTGACAGTAATTTCATTTGTGAAAGGATTTGGGAAGACCTGAATTGTGTTACCGCTGACAGCAGGTGCAATTATTCCGGTCGGATCGCCGGTGGGGTTGCGTTTGTAGTATATTTCATAATTTCCGTCGCGCATGTCCTGCCATACCGCATGTACAACCGAACCGGATACAGCAACAGAAGGATAGGTTGATAAAGAAGAGCTGCTTAATTGCAGATCTGTTTCCCAGCTTAGGCCACCGTCAGTTGAGCGTTTGTAAAATATCTGAACATTGGGTGTATTGCGGGGGTCGATCCAGACAATATGAACAGTTGATGCGGATACTGCTAAACAAGGAAACATTGCATTAGCAGGGTCGGTAGTGAGCCGGGTATCTGCGCTCCAGGTTAGCCCACCGTCAGTTGAGCGTTTGTAGTAAATATCATAGTTTCCGTCGCGATCGTCGTGCCATACCAAATGCACAACGGAACCGGAAACAGCAAGGCATGGATATCTTGAAACATGCGTGTCATTTGTCATCCGGGTATCTTCTCCCCAGTTGAGGCCACCATCGGCAGAGCGTTTGTAGTATATCTCCCAGTTGCCGCTCCCGTTGCGATCATCGTACCAGGCCACGTGCACAACTGAACCTGATACGGCTACAGAAGGATTCCATGAATTAGCAGGGTCGTTGGTAAGCCGTGTATCGGCTCCCCAGGTTAAGCCTCCATCTGTTGAACCTTTGTAATATACTTCGGAGTTTCCCTGACGCTCGTCTTCCCAAACCACATGCACAGCCGAACCATTTACGGCGATTGATGGATTCCAGGAATCGGAAGTGTTGGTTGTAAGCCTAGTATCAGCTTCCCAGCTTACGCCTGCGTCGGTTGAGCGCTTATAGTATATCTCATAATAACCGTCGCGCAGTTCCTGCCATACAACATGCACCATGGATCCTTTTATTGTTATACAGGGATCATATGAATACTGAGAAACCGTAAGCCGTGTATCTTCGCCCCAGGTTAAACCTGCATCCGTTGAGCGTTTGTAGTATATTTCATAATTTCCGGCCCGCTCATCATCCCACACTGCAAACACGGTATCGCCACTTGCTGCCACACACCAGGCATTATTCAACGAGGTATTGGAAGGTGAGGTGTTATTGGTTAACCTCACATCAGGCTGCCATTGAGCTTGTGAAATAAAAGCAGAATGCACTAAAATAGAAATTATGAATAAATGTTTTTTCATATTGCTTAGCTTAAATGTGAATTATTCCGACCAGTCTATCATTTACACAAATGCATGTATAATGATAATTAGATATAACAGGTAAACCAAATTAATGTTCTAATCTGATTTGAGAAAATTCGGGAATAAACACAGGTTTTAAGTAAAATCTGATGCATGGAAAAACTTACGTCTCCCACCCATTACCATACATTCTGAAACCACTAACTGGCCGGGGCCTGCCTGGTTGTTCCAACTTATTAAACCTTATTTATACGGATGACAACCAAACATTTATTTAGAATGATTGTTAATAAGGAAAAACTTAAAACATATTATTATGAAAAAACTTAACTACCCTCTGGCAATATTATTCCTGTTTTTCGCTGTTATCCTGCAAACGAAGGTATTTGCGACAAAACACGTTGTGACTGTTCAGAATTTCTCGTTCAGCCCGGCAAGTATTCCCGATGTACAACTTGGCGACACCATCCGGTGGGTTTGGGCCAGCGGAACACACACTACCACTTCTACAACAATTCCGGCAGGAGCCGCAATATGGAATAGCCCTATTACCAGTACCGTTACTTCATTTGAGTATAAAGTTGTTGTGGCAGGAACATTCAATTACAAATGTACACCACACGCCAGCATGGGCATGGTAGCATCATTTACCGCAGTTGCAGGAGCAGTGCCGGGAGCAGCCGGACCAATAACCGGCCCTTCGGCTATCTGCAAAAATAACTCTGGCAGTTATTCGGTTGGTACAATAGCCGGGGCAACAAGTTATGTGTGGTCGGTTCCTGCAGGAACCACAATCACCTCGGGACAAGGAACAACCAGTATCTCTGCCAATTTTGGAGCTTCGGCTTCTTCAGGTAACGTAATTGTTTATGGTTCAAATGGAACAGGTAATGGCGCAGCAAGTAATTTATTTGTTACTGTGAATTCAATACCTGCCCAACCTTCGGCAATAGCCGGATCTGGAGCAGCATGCCAGGGAAGCAGCCAAACCTATTCAGTTTCCAATGTTGCAGGAGTTGTATATACCTGGACATTGCCGGCTGGATCGACTATTACTGCAGGACAAGGAACAAATTCGATTATCGCAACACTGGGAGGAGTAAGCGGAAACATGAACGTGGTGCCATCCAACAACTGCGGGAGTGGTGCAGAGCAGACTAAAGCACTAGCCGTTCAATTGTTGCCCGGTACTGCCGGAGCAGCGTCAGGCCCGGATCTGATTGATCTGGCTTTCATCACAAAAAGCAACTACACTACCTCTGGTGCGTCAGATGCCACAACTTACCTGTGGGAACTAAGCCCTGTTAATGCCGGAACTATAGATGGTACAGGGCTAACTAGCTTAGTTACATGGAACGGTAGTTTCCTTGGTGTTGCTCAAATAAGGGTAAAAGCAATTAACGCCTGCGGAGAAGGCGCATGGTCGGAAATAAAAAACACTGAGGTCATCAACACAACCGGAATAGCCGAAGGAGGCGCGGAACGTGCGATCAAAATTTATCCTTCGCCCAGCAACGGATCATTTACAGTAGCATTAACCGGTATTCCCACCCTGGTAAAACTAAGGCTTATGGACATTACAGGGAACGAACTTTATTCGGCCACCCTTCCTGGAAATGAAGCAACACATTTGGAATACTCACTTTTGCCAGGAGTTTACATGTTGCTTGTTGATGAGGGAGCACGAACATTAAGGCAAAAACTGATTATACGGTAATTTTTGTTTATTTCTTTCATAACCTGGCTGGTAATTAAACCTGCCGGGTTTTTTATTTATAATCCGGCTTGCTTCGACTTCGCTCAGCAGCCTCTGTGCAGTAGCATACTTAATTTTCCGGTATACCTGAATCTAAGCGGTTTCGCTTTCACTACTTTGTAAAGATTCAGTATAGTTCTAAAATTTAATCTTCATTGCTGTTATACTGCCCTTTATTATATATATTTGTAGAGAAGCTGTAATGACAGGCTTATAACGATATTCAAAAACCAACCAAAAACTGAAATCATGGAAAATCTATGGAGTATCCTTATTATTATCGTGTTGCTGTTCTTTTTTGTCGGCATCCGCATTGTTCGTCCTACGCAACGCGCCCTGGTGGAGCGCCTTGGAAAGTATCACCATTTTGCATCTCCCGGCTTCAACTGGATTATCCCGGTAATTGATAAAATGTACCAGATCAATGTTACCGAAAAGATGATAAATGCCGAGCCACAGGAGATTATCACCAACGATAACCTGAATGCCCGTGTTGACGCCCAGGTTTATTTCAAGATAAAATCGGACGAACAAAGCGTAAAGAATTCGCAATATAACGTGAACAGTATTGAATACCAGATTGTAAACCTGGCACGAACCACTTTGCGTAACATCATCGGGACCATGACGCTCAAATCAGCTAACAGCGAACGTGGCAAGATCAACAAGGAACTTCACGGCACATTGCTCGAAGAAACAGCCAACTGGGGAATAGAGATAGTACGTACCGAACTTAAAGAAATAGATCCCCCGAAAGATGTGCAGGAAACCATGAATAAAATTGTGAAAGCCGAAAACGAGAAGATTGCTGCCATCGACTTTGCCACTGCCACCGAAACGAAAGCAGATGGTGAAAAACGAGCTGAAATACGTCGTGCCGAAGGTATTAAGCAAGGTGCCATTCTGCGTGCCGAAGGCGAAGCTCAGGCAATTGCACTTGTGAACGAGGCTGCAGAAAAATACTTTGTTGGTAACGCACAGATATTACGCAGGATTCAGGCAATGGAAACAGCTCTGAAAGATAATGCTAAAATTGTAGTACCAACCGGAAGCGACCTTGTGAACGTGCTTGGTGAAATGTCGGGTGTTATTCCAATGCGGAAAGCAAAGGATCCTTACGATGACTTTACCCCGGATCCTAAACCTTTGTAATCATAATTTTTTCTGAAAGGGAATTCAAATGCCCCGCAACCAGTGTGCGGGGCATTTGTTGTTTATAAAATAATGATGATGATGATGCTAATCCCAGGCTTGCGTCTGTGTATTTAGAAGTTGTGTCAGAAATAAAAAAACCCGGAGAACTCCGGGCTTTTTTCATTATAAAACTGGAAGTAAGAATATCTTAATTCAGTCCGAGTTTCTTTTTTACCAATGCCATAATGTCATCGTTTGGTTCGGCATAAAGGAGCAAACCTTCTGTACTATTAAATACGTAGGTATATCCGCCTTCTTTGGCAACTTCTTTTACAGCTGTTTTAGCTTTTTCGATAATAGGGGCTGTAAGTTCGGTTTCTTTATCAGACATAGCCTGCTGGGCCGAATTCTGAAAAGCCTGCATCCTGTCCTGTAAATCACCAATTTCTTTTTCTTTTGTTTGTTTGATAATACCGGACATAGTTTCCTTATTGGCTGTGTAATCGTTTACTTTTGACTCGTATTCCGTCTGCATAGCAGCATATTGATCCTGAATACTTTTCATATAATCCTGCATTTTAGCCTTCACTGAATCCTGGCCAGGCATGGCTGCATAAAGTTTGGCAAAATCGACATGTCCAAACTTTTGATTTTTTTGCGCACTCACTGTGAACGACATCGCTGCAAAAGCAATTACAGCAAAAATTTTAATGAAATTTCTCATTTTTATGGATTAATGTTTATAGCTAATTATTTAACGAGCGGCAAATTTAGGAAAAATCGCGCTAAATACACATAATCTTTACTTTACCTCTATTTTTTCTTTGGGCCGCCTATACTATTAAGACTCGGGGGAGTCCTGTCATTCTCCTTTTCAGCCCCGCTCTCATTTCCGCCTGCATTACTCTTGCCGCTTCCTTGTGTTTTTGTTTCAAGGGGTTTTGATGCCGGAGTATAGCCCATTTTATTCAGAATATCCTCACTCACATCATACTTAGGGTTTGTATATACCATGGAAAGACTCCCGGCTTTGTCAAAAACAACCATAAACCCTTCATCAGTGGCTACTTCTTCAATAGCATTATAAATTTTTTCCTGAATAGGTTTAACAAGTTCCTGGCGTTTCTTAAAAAGATCACCGTCCTTGCCAAAACGTTGTTTTTGCATATCCTTAGCTTCCTTTTCTTTTTTAATAATATCTTCTTCCCTTTTCTTCTTAACATCCTCAGGCATTAGTACCGATTCTGTTTGAAAAGATTTATAGAGTTTATCGATGTCAGCGAATTTAGCTTCTATATCCTTTTGCCATTTAGCCGAAAGCTCATCAAGAACAATCTTGGCATCGCCATATTCAGGGATATTGTCTAAAATATAATCCGTATCAACATAGGCGTATTTCTGCGCGGATGCGAATGAGAAACTTGCTAAAACAAGGGCGACGCCCAATACAATTTTTTTCATATTATTCCTCCAATTATTTGTTTGACTTAATCGGGCAAACATTTGCCCTTAAATGAATTTTATATTTCAAATCAAAAAACCTGCCAGAAAAACTCTGAAATGCCAATTAATCTTAATTAATCGATTGACTGATTAATTGAAAAATGGAACTGCCCTTTATTAGCAGAAGGTATACCAGGGATTTCATCAAAGCCATATCCCCAATCGAGCCCTAAAATTCCAAACATTGGCAAAAATACACGGACACCAACTCCTGCTGACCGTTTGATATCGAATGGATTGAATGCCCGGAAATTTTTCCAGGCATTACCTGCCTCCAGAAACGCCAAAAGGTAAATAGTAGAATTCGGATTGAGCGAAACCGGATATCTCAATTCAAGGGTGTTTTTATTATATATTGTTCCGCCTTCGCTTTTATTTCTAAAATAATCCGGAGTCATTGCTTCGTTGGCATAACCTCTGAATCCAACAATTTTACGGCCATCCATTATATTGGAACCGGAAAGGCCATCGCCACCTAAAAAGTAGCGGTTAAAAGGAGTTATTCCGATATCGCGGTTATAAAGGCCAAGGAAAGCGGCCTTTGCACGGAACATAAATACAAGATTACTGTATAATTGCTTATAAAAAGTTGTATTGACAGTCCATTCGTGGTATTCGAGCCAACGATATTTTTCCTGATCGGACAAGGTACTATAATCTTTATTGTTGAAAAGCGAATAGGGTGGTGTAAGCTGAAGATTTAACGAAACATCGGAGCCAGACGTAGGATAAATAGGCGCATCGATAGATGAACGGGAAAGTCCTATTGTATATGACAAATTGTTATATGTACCATTCCCATTTCCAAACGAAAAAATGTTAGCATAATTCTGTAACCTGTATATTGTAAAGCTTACGCTATGAACAAGACTAAAAAAATCGTCGGGCCACTGCAAACGTTTACCAAGCATTAATGATAACCCATCAGTACGAAAAGACCCATAATTGGGGTTACTTTTAGCTAGTGTACTTGTACTATAAAGGGAATGAAAAAATGAAACACTAAGAGAAGTAGGTTTGTTGCCTCCAAGCCATGGTTCAGTAAATGAAGCACTGTAACTTATATAGCCTTTGCCGTAGGATTGGAGGCGAAGTGAAAGTTTTTGGCCATC
Organism: uncultured Lentimicrobiaceae bacterium; assembly: GCA_964511085.1. Lineage (GTDB taxonomy): Bacteria > Bacteroidota > Bacteroidia > Bacteroidales > DASVHX01 > DASVHX01. Next base: position 24,096 of record CAZEDO010000038.1, on the reverse strand, counting down.
TCCGGAAGGTATCGGGCGCCAGGCTTCCTTTCTGAAAATATTACGTGCTGAAAAGTTGTTAAATGAAACACCTAAAGTTCCAATTATTCGTCCATTGCCCCACCCACCAGAGAGTTCAAGCTGGTCGGATGAAGTTTCTTCAACTTTATATTCGATATCTACAGTTCCATCATTTGGATTTGGAATTGGCACTGGTTCAATCTTCTGCGCATCGAAATATTTTAGTTGCGCCAATTTTTGTGTGCTGCGGATAATATCGGTACGGCTGAAGAGTTGACCCGGACGGGTAGATAATTCACGTATTGCAACACGGTCATTCGTTCGTGTGTTACCTTTAAAAATCACTTTGTTGATGATGGCTTGTTTCCCTTCACGAATCCTGAGTTCAAGATCAATGGAATCGTTTTCAACGCGCACTTCAACTGGCATTACAGTAAAATAAAGATAACCATCATCGAGGTAAAGACTTTTCACATCGAGGCTGTTTGGGTTGAACTCCAGGTTTGATGTAAGAACTTCCTGGTTGTAAACATCGCCTTTACGGATGCGAAGAATGCCGTTGAGTTCGTCAGCTGAATATTTTGTATTCCCAATCCAGGTTATTTTCCGGAAATAGTATTTGCGACCTTCTTCAACTTTTATATCAATGTTTATGGTATTAAAGTTGTTACGATATATCGAATCTTTAATCAATATTGCATCCCTGAATCCCTGTTCATTAAATTTTTTGATGATGTTCAGTTTATCTTCAGCATAATCTTCTTCAATGTATTTTGAAGATTTAAAAATCCTGAATTTCAAATTTTCCGACAGGGAATTCATTGTATAATCCGGTAATTCTTTAAATTTGAAGTGAACCAGCGATTTGAAAGACTCAGCAAGGATATCATCCATGGCTGTAAATGGCTGTATTACGCCGCGTTCTTTAGTCTTTTTCATAGTAGATCGCAAGACCTTGGCTGAAACCTGGTCATTCCCCGAAATATTTATTTTATCTATTCGCACCCTGCGCATTTTATCGATAGCAATATACAAGATAACACTATTGCCTTTTGTCGTATCTTTAACCTGCCTGATATTAACCTGCGCATTAAGAAATCCTTTGCCGGTATAATGTTTGGTAATGATATTTCGTGTACGAATAATCATATTATCAGTTACTACATCCCCGGCTACAATATTGATTTTTTCCTTCAGATCGTCCGCTGCTGCTTTCTTAATACCTGAAAACGAATATTTTGTTAACCTGGGCCGTTCTTTAAGATCGATGTTCAGGAAGATAATGTCCCCGTCAATCTTTGTAGCAGTGATTCGGATTTTATCAAACAATCCTTGCTCCCAAAGGTTCTGAATTGCCTTTGTAATCTTTTCGCCAGGCACCTGTATCTCCTCTGCCACCTGCAAACCAGAAAGTGAGATCAGCACATTGTTATCCAGATACAGAACACCAGAAACTGTTATGCCACCCACTTTATATGTTCGGGGTGCAGAATAATCAAAATCCATAAGGTCACCTCCAAGGCTTATTTGCGCCCTAAGAGGTATCCAAACCAAGGCAAGTATTAAAAAGAATAAAAGACGCTTAACAATCATTACCTGTAGTTTTAAGTTGTTCACTGGTTTTCCCGAAACGGCGTTCACGGTTCTGGAAGTCAATAATGGCTTCGTAGAGGTCGTTTTTGCGAAAATCAGGCCAGAGTGTGGGTGTGAAATAGAGTTCAGAATAAGCAATTTGCCATAAAAGGAAATTGCTGATGCGGTGTTCGCCACTTGTACGTATTAACAATTCAGGATCAGGGAAACCGCTTGTTTGAAGATGAGAGGCAAATAGATCTTTGTCAAGTTGGGCAGGATCCAATTCGCCACTTCTGATTTTCCCGGCAATGATTTTTGTTGCTTCGAGAATTTCCCAATGGCTGCTGTAGCTAAGAGCAAGAACTAAGTCCATACGTGTATTGCCAGCAGTTTTTTCCATAGCTTCCATCAGTTCGTTGTAACAATCTTTTTCCAGGCTATGGAGATCGCCTATAGCCCTTAAACGGATCTGATTATCGTTTAAAGTTTTAATCTCACCATTTATTGTTACAACAAGAAGGTGCATAAGTGCATCAACTTCTGCTTTCGGGCGGTTCCAGTTTTCGGTTGAAAATGCATAGAGGGTAAGGCACTTTATACCCAACTCAGCTGCTGCTTCGGCAGTTTGCCTTACACTTTCGACACCATGCTCATGACCAAACACACGCATATGACCTCTTTGCTGAGCCCAACGTCCGTTACCATCCATTATTATTGCAATATGGAGGGGCAATTTGTTGAGGTCTATCTTATCTTTAAGATCCATGGCTGTGATTGGAATATTTCTAATTTTTCGGGCCTTTCGATTTTCTGAATGGACTGCTCTGATTATCGAGACAGCGTTGTTTTTCAAGCATGCGTATTTTAACCGATACGCTTATAAGCGCAAATGAATACCAGTCTTTATTTTTAGAATTTCCCCGCTGATCATTTGCCTCATGGCTAAGTGTGGGATCAGAAGCTAATTCAGCCGGGGTTGATTCCCCAACAGTTTTTCCGGCTAAATCAAGATAATATGTCGTGCTTATATCATCAATATAATCGGTAGTTGTTTTACGTTTGCCCCATTCAAATCCTAGCCCAACATACTTATTCAAACTAAATTTTACTCCTACTCCAAAAGGGAAACTAACAGAAGTAAGTTTATACTCTTTAGGCCTGCCAGCTAATCCCTGACCTTCGGTTGTAAATGGTCGTAATTCGTATTTGGCTCCATTTATCACACCAGTTGGTTTGAACATAAATATCCCGGCACCACCGAATATGTATGGAGATATTCTATGGCGTACACTACCAATAAAATATTCGAGAAAATTTACCTCAAACTGAGCGCCTATTTCAGTAACCGGCGATTCGAAATTGAGATTGCGATCGGGGAAAAAGCTTGAACCGGAATCATAACCTTTAACTTTACCCATATTACCGTGCAGCTGCCACGCAATCCTGGAGTTGAGGTTTAGCCTGTAAAAAAAACCGAATGCGGGTTGGGCAAGCTTAAATGGCATCCCCGGGTTTAATTCTCCTGTGTAATAACTTACACCTCCGGAAACACCAAATTCCGACGACCGTTGCGCCTCGACGCCGATCGTTAAAAAGATGAAAAACAGGAGAATCAGGTAGGTTCTGTGCATAAATTTTGGGCACGCAAAGGTATCAAATTTTTCAAAACAGGAATGTAAAATTCGGCAGTGATGAAGGAGATCAGTTACGGATATCATGTCCCCACAAGAGTTTGGCTCTGATTGTGGCAAAAAAGTTGTCATTCGGCCTTTGTAGGAGATTAATTTTAAAGTTCTCTTTTTTTATAACCAATTCTGTACCAGGCTCAATAGTAACCGAACGTGCATCAAGCCCCACCAAAAAATGATTGTCACGGCTTTCTACACGGATCCTTATTGTGCTAGTGTCAGGTATAACGATTGGCCTTACAGTTAAATTGTGTGCTGCTATAGGAGTAATCACAAAATTTTCGGAATCGGGTGTAAGTATCGGCCCGTTGCAACTTAGCGAATAACCTGTGGATCCGGTAGGCGTGGCAACGATCAATCCATCGGCCCAATAGGAATTGAGCAACTGATCATTTACGAAAACGCGGAGCATAATCATCGATGAAGGATCCTTTTTATTAATTGACAGCTCATTCATGGCGAAATTTAAATCGCCAAATAATTGATTATCTGTTTCGAGCCGGAGCAGGCTACGGCTGATAATCCTGAAATTGCCATTTACAATGTCGATAATGGCAGGAATGATTTCATCTCTTGAAATACTGGAAATGAAGCCCATTCGTCCAAGATTAATTCCTACTACCGGAATCCCCGAATCACGCACAAGGGTAATGGTATCTAATAAAGTTCCATCTCCCCCTATGGAAAATAAGTAGTCAACCTCAGCAGACAATTGATCATGAGAGGATAAAAGCCGGAATTGCCTGCCAGTATTGCCATGAACTTTAATGAAATTATAGAATGGTTCCCAGATAAGGATTTCGCAGCCATGTTCCTCGAGTTTATCTACTAACAAACTGAAAAAGACAAAATGCTCGTGAGCAAATGATTTTCCAAAAAGAGCTACTTTCATTGAATAAAAATTAAGTATATACCGGGCATTATATTCCTGCAATGAAGTGGATAAAGATACCACTTTCTCCCCATCTGTTAATAGTGTATTCCAAACGCATAACTTTGTCGTAGTATGTAACAACGTCTATTCCGGCGCCAATTCCACCTAGCATCGAATCTGGCAAAAGGTTATGGTAATTCTCATTTTGTTCAATACCTGACACATAGCCCGCGTCAGCAAAAATATTGAGATATACCGAATAATGCAGTTTGCTGAATTTTTCGGAAGGTATAAACCCAATCTGCATTGTCCTTGGCTGCAAAAGTGCAAATTTGATATTCGTTTTGATCAGAATATATTGTTTGCCGTCAATAACGTAATATTCATAACCCCTTACAAAATCGCGGCCATAGCCCAACCCCCGCTGATAAAAATAAGGCTGGGCGGCCTTGGATGAAACTTTAGCCGCAACACTTCCCGAAACGTTGAACCTAACCGACAAAGGCTGATAATACCGGAATGTTGGATTTAAATTCCAGATGCTGCCTGCGTGACCTGGCAACATTCCAAATCCAGTTTCATTTGCTATTATATCAAAATACCACCCTTTGAGCGGGTAGTAGTGAATATCACGGTGATCAGCCTTAAACTGGTACACAAAACTAAAGTATCCAAATTGTTTGTTATTTCCGAAACTATAGGATGGATTAAGGATTAGCAGGCTATCAGTAAAGTTGTATTTATTGTATTGGAGACCAAACTGATGAGAGTGAATCATATTGCGTCGAATCCTGATTGAAGCCGATAACGCAAGGTCTTGTCTCAGAAAATTGGCGCTATTCAAATATATAAATTTGTCATTTTTGGTTATATACCCAACCTCGTGCTGCCTGCTGAAGCCTGCATTAAAAACAAGTCCCATCGTTTTTCGTCGGTTTATATATGGCATCTCATAGTACATGCTGAATTTCTGGCTGGGACCAACCTGGAAAGCAAACCTGAGTTGTTCCATCCTGCCACGAAAATTATTTCGTGATAATCGCAACCCGATATTAACGCGGGTAAAATCGCGGGTTTCCCACCACGTATTCAAATTCCTGTCAGCCAGTTCAGCAATGACACCTATCCAGGTGTACCATCGTTCTATTACGGTAATTCGGACATCTATAGCTCTTGTTACGCAAGCTGTATCTGTTTCAATAGTAACAAAATTAAATAAGGATGTATTCAGCAGATTTAATTTGCTTTGGCTTATTTTGCTTTGGAGTTCTAGGGTTGTAACAGTATCGCCCTGTTTAAATTCCATCTCACGGCGCATGATATTCTCATGCGTAATTTTGTTGCCTTTAAACACCAGGCTGTGGATAACTAATGAAGAATCGCTACCCAGTGGTTGAGCATAGCAAAAAACCGGAATTATCAGAAGAAAGAAAATGACTGCTTTTCTAATCAGCAGCAGGTAAGTCGAATAAATTCCAGGCTTCACTTAGTGGCTTATGGTCTTATATATTCAGGAAGTTCATCAACGAATTATAACGATCGTGGAGGTTATCGAAATAATCGGCTTCGTAATAAGATGCCTTTATTTTAAAGCCGTGCCGTTCCAATACCTGAACAATCTGCTGTATATCCAGCCGGTTGAGTTTTAAGGTTACTTCTACCTGCAAAGATCCTGCCTGTGTTGCCAAATGTGCCGAGAGAACCTGCGCTTCCTCAGATTCCACTACTTTAGCAATTTCTGCCAGCGAATAATCGTTCTGGCCAACTTCAATAATTATTATCCCCCCAGGGTTATCAACTCCGGCCATACCCGCCATAAAATCGATCATCTTTTGCTGCATGATAACACCTAAGAAAATGCCAGCTTCATCAACAACGGGGACAAGAGATAGTTTTTGTGAAGCAGAAATCCGGATTACTTCATAAATATGCTGATCAGGGAGAACGGTTGTGTTGGCTTTATTCAATGGAATTTCATTTAGTGATTCCTCGAAATTCCCAAGACTAAATATGGCATCTTCGCTCACCATCCCAACGTATTGTTCCCCTTCAACAACAGGCAAGTGCGCCGTGCGAAATTCATCCATCCAGTGCAAGGCCGTAAAAGCAGTATCACTAATTTGCAGAGGGCGGATTTCTTTGGAAATGAGTTCTTTCGCTAACATAGTCGTTGTAGTATGCTTTTCGTCTGCAAACTTACTAATTTATTAGCTTTGTAGTGCCAAATGCCAAACAAGAGTTAGGTGAGACTATAAATTAAAAAAACAAATACTTAGCGCTGTGTTCGCAAGAGCGAAACGTCAAATAACCAGTAATTAACATCTTTAATAATGGCTCAATTAAGTGTAAACATCAATAAAATAGCTACTCTCCGAAATGCCAGGGGAGGAAATGTCCCCGACATAATAAAGGCAGCTGTTGAAATCCAGAGATTCGGGGCTCATGGTATAACTGTTCATCCCCGGCCCGACGGAAGACACATCCGCTATAGTGATGTTCATAATCTGCGCCCGCTTATTACAACCGAATTCAACATTGAGGGAAATCCGGAACAATCTTTTATTGATCTTGTACTTGCCGTAAAACCCGATCAGGTGACACTTGTGCCGGACGCCCCTGATGCCATTACTTCCAACGCAGGCTGGGATACTGTGAAGTACAAAATTTTCCTCAGAGAAATCATTTCCGTATTCCATCAACATGGTATCCGTACTTCCATTTTTGTTGACCCGTCAGTTGAAATGGTATATCATGCTTCCGATACCGGCACTGATCGGATAGAACTCTATACCGAAAGCTATGCAAAGAATTACCACAGCAACAGGCAGGAGGCTATCGCCCCTTTTATTGCGGCTGCAGCAGAGGCTTCAAAATCAGGACTTGGAATAAACGCCGGGCACGATCTCGATCTTGAAAACCTGCAATTCTTTTATTCAAAAATTCCAGGACTGCTTGAAGTTTCAATTGGACATGCCCTTATCAGCGAAGCACTTTACCTCGGACTTGAAAATACTATTCAGATGTATCTAAGGAAACTGGTGTGATTATCATTGTATAGATATGCATCAGACAATTAGAAATTAGAAATTCCAAACCTCCATTCAAAATGAAACACCTGTTCTTCCTTTTCCTGTTCATTTTTTCAATTGCGGCCACGGCTCAACAACCAATAGATGCCACACATCTGGAATCGAAAAATGAAGTGAAATATTTAAAAGGCAGTGAATTCCCGTTCACCGGAAAGGCTATAAAATGGCTTTCTCCAGGCCATCCGCAAATTGAAGCAAATTACAAAGAAGGTATTCTTGATGGACAGGAAACAACCTGGGATAGCCAGGGAAGATTGTTTTCTGAAATAATGTTTGTAAAAGGAAAATTCAACGGTAAGGTAAAACAGTATTATCCGAATGGCCAAATCGAATTTGAGAAGGTTTATGCAAACGATTTCATGAACGGCACTGCTGTCCACTGGTTTACGAATGGTAATAAAGAAAGCGAAGGAAATTATGTGAACTGCCGTGAAACAGGCATATGGACCTTCTGGTTCGAAAACGGGCAGAAACAAAAGGAAGGCCAGTTCAAAGAGGGTTTTGAAGAAGGAGACTGGAACTTCTGGGATGAAAAAGGTGGTCAGTTAAAAACCCAAAAATTCCACGAAGGCGAACTGGTTATTGAAAAGCCTTAATAGCATCAGCCAATAAATAAATGAAATTATTCTACAGGCAATTTGGCGAAGGACAGCCGGTTATTATCCTTCATGGATTATTCGGCTTGTCAGATAACTGGGTAAGTATCGGGAAGCGAATTGCCACAAAGTTTGCGGTTTATCTTCCTGATCTCCGTAATCATGGGCAATCGTCTCATAGCTCTACTTTCAATTATCCGGCAATGACGGATGATTTATTAGAATTTATTGAGGAACACAATCTTACAAATCCGATATTAACAGGACATTCCATGGGTGGAAAAGTAGCCATGAACTTTGCACTTGACCATCCAACCATGTTGGCCCAACTCATAGTTATTGATATAAGCCCAAGGCGCTACCCTGCCCGAAGTATGCATTCTGATATCATAAATGCAATGCTCTCAGTTAATCTTAGTGATGTTACATCCCGAAACCAGGTGGAAGCATTGCTCCAGAAATCTCTATCGGACAACCGTATAAGGCAATTTATCCTGAAAAACCTGTATTACCGCGCTCCACATAAATTGGATTGGCGTCCAAACCTGGCAGCCATAAACGATAATCTTGTGGAAATTTTTGATGGAATTACAACCGGCAGGACTTTTAACAAACCTGCTACATTCATAAGAGGCGGATTATCTGATTACATTACAACCGACGATGAAATCCTTATTCGCAAAATGTTCCTGTTGGCACAGATAAAAACAATACCCAGTGCAACGCACTGGGTACACGCTGATGCTCCTATGGAGCTATGCCGCTTACTGAGCGCTTCCCTTGGCAAGGAATGCACTATGGATCAATAGCGGGTCACATCGATGCTGGTAATACCGGCTTCGAGGCTGATATAGATTTTTTTCTGGCTTTTATCGAATCCCGGTGTCTGATAACGATGGTTTTCCACTTTATTGAATCCCTTCAAATCCCGGCTGGAAAGGAAAGTGTTGGTGATTACCTCGCACCCACTGGTTTTTGGCACATGTATTTCAATTGACGAAGCACCTGCATCTATGTTGACATCAGAGCGGGGGATCAGATCACCAAGTTTAACTACAATAGACGATGCTCCACCTTCCACATTCAGATTATTCACTTTAAAACGGCTCAGATCGAAATCAATAGATGCTGCTCCTATGTCCAGATCAAGATCCCAGGCCGGTTTATGGTTCAATTTTAAGACAACATCATTCTGAAAGTTATGAATGCTTCCATGTTGCTCAAACTGAACATCAAGTATGCGCAAAGAATCCTCATCGCGGGATGTCATGGTATATGATCCGCTGGTCCCTTTTCTTTCCAGATCAATGAGCTTGGAAGTGGTATCGCGGATGAGAAACTTTCCTGCTGCTACCTCAAAATTTAGTTTGGCAAAGTGAATAGAATCGTTATACACTTCAGACAAGGATTGTTGGTTGTCAGCAGAATCATTGTCATTCCAATCACTATTCCAATTGTTATGCCCGTTAAAATTCCATGAAAAATGATCACCATTGTCCGTATCGCGCTGTAAGAGAAGAAACCCGGCAACAACTACTACAAGCGATGCCGCAAGTTTAATCCATCCATTAACAGGTATTACTGATATTCCCCACAGGATAATCAATACAGGCCAGAGGCTCCAAACCATATGCCAGCTTAAGAATACTATTCCGGCGTTTTTCAGGATGAAAAGGATACCGATCATGATGAGCACGATACCCCAGAAGATTTTTTTGTAACTCATGATATTATTGTTTTAGTAATGTTTATTATTTCAGTTTGTTCAGATCAGAATCCTGGCATCAACCGACTATTTGCTTTTACCGGATAGGTTTGTAGCAATTAGGACAGCACCAATAACTAATAGTAATACAGGCCACAAGTCACCAAAATCAATATTCGGGACAAAGCGTGAGATGAGGAAAAGACAGCCAAGAGTAATAAGGACAAGCCCACCAATAAGACCTCCTGTATTCCTTTCCTTGTTCCCATTGCTGACAGGCGAACCAGAGGATTGATCTGCCTTGCCTTTCCAGTCAGATTCATTTGTATTTCCAGTTTCTTCTTTTGCCTGAGGTTCAGCCTGTGAAAACCCAGGCTGCGATTTCTGATAGGTGAAATTTGGCGCAATATTCTCTGGTAAAACAATCCAGAGAATGAGGTAAACCAATAGCCCACCACCACCGGCAAGTGCTACAATTACAAATACAAGCCTTATAATCACCGGGTCGATATCAAAATAATCAGCCAATCCACCGGCTACTCCCCCAATGACCCTGTGTTCCACACTACGATATAATCTGTGATTTTCCATTTTTATGTTTGTTTTGAACCTTTGACGCAGATGATGTATCAAGGTTACACAACAAGGAAAGAGATGTTACCGCATAACAGAACGTGGTTTGTCATCTACACTGTTTAGAGGACTCTGCCAATGAGGATGTAACTTATGCCGGTATTTTTCCGAAGGGGAAGTATTGTATCCCTCTAACAATATTAATTATATTTTGGCAGGTGAGTATATGCGTGAACACATATATTTGATGGGCAGGTATAAGCTAATAAATGCTTGCAAAGGCAATTTTCGTTGAACAGCTGTACTCAGGAATCAGCTTTATCAGCATCATTCAGTTTCAGTTCACGGTATTCTATGAGATAAAGAAGCAAAAAACACTATACTAAACTATTGATAATCATTGGGCAAAACAGTATTTATCCAAAATGGTGGTTGTAACAACCATTTTATAGCTATCTTTGGTGAATTAAACAACCAATTCTGTGAATTTTTTTTTTAAAACGCTGTAAATTAATGGAGAAACTCTTTGAAAAATCGAATAAAAGCATTCAGTCTGTTCATTTTCCACATCAACGCAATGTGATTGGAAAGATAAACTGGGAATGGCGGATGAATGGCATTATTGGAGCCAGGGGCACAGGTAAAACCACATTATTGCTGCAAAAATTAGCTCAATTTCAAAAAGACGGGCATGAGGTGTTATACGTCCGTATGGATGATCTATATTTTGCCGATCACAATATTTATGAACTGGCAGATACTTTCCGGAAAAATGGCGGGAAATATCTTTATTTGGATGAAGTTCATAAATATTCCGGTTGGGCAAGGGAATTGAAGAATATTTATGATTCTGTTCCTGATCTAAAGTTGGTATTCTCAGGCTCGTCCATTATTGAGTTGACTAAGCAGGATGCCGATTTGAGCCGCAGAGCATTGATGTATGAAATGACAGGACTGTCATTTCGTGAATATCTTGTGATTGCGGATATCATTACGCTACCTGTATATCCGTTAGATGAAGTATTTGAGAATCATATCGGAATAGCATCCGGGATAGTGAAAGAAATTCCCATTTTAAAGTATTTTACATCCTACCTTAAAGGAGGGTTTTACCCGTTTTTCCTTGAGACTAACCGGGATTATCTGATGACGCTCGAACAAGTCATCCGAACCGTGATGGAAACCGATCTAAGGTTCATTGAAAATTTCGATATAGCCCAAAGTAAAAAAATGTTGACGTTGTTAAAAGTTATCGCTGCTTCTGTTCCCTTTAAACCCAATATTTCAAAGATAAGCGAGAAAACCGGTCTGCATCGGCAAACAGTATTACAGTATTTTCAATATCTCGAAAAGGCCAAAATGATAAAATTGGTCAATCAACCCGAGAGGTACATTAGCCGCTTGCAAAAACCCGATAAGATATTTCTGGATAACCCGAACTTGTTTTTTGCCCTAAATCCCGAAATAGTGAATGCCGGGAGCCTGAGAGAAACATTTGCGTTGAACCAGCTAGCCGCAAATCATGAGGTGTTTCTGCACGAACAGGCTGACTTCCTGGTGGATAATAAATTCGTTATCGAAATCGGAGGCAAAAACAAAGATAACCGACAAATTCGGGATTTAAAAAACGCATTCGTATTTATAGATGATATAGAAATCGGGAATAATAACCGGATTCCTTTGTGGTTATTGGGTTTTTTGTATTGATTATTGCCAGGGGACTTTGCATTTTGCAGAAATAGTTGTCAAATACAGATTAAATTTTACGCCCTCTTATATGCTTGTATGTGCATATTCTGAACACACTTCAAGGAGTCTGTACTAATTTATCAAGGGGATAAAAAATATAGCGTTATAAATATTATTGAGTCATATAATAGTCAAAAAGCAAAAGATAATACCTGGCATCGGAATGTATAAAGTGAATTATTGAACGTTTATTGCACAGTCTGATATGTTGGGCTGATCAATATCATCAGGTGGTAATAATTTTTACTAACAGAGAGTTTAAAGATAGTATAGCGATCAGTTACGCTTCCTGATTTTCCTCATCATCTTCTTCTTTAGGAGCCACCCTGTTAGCCACAATTATACTAACTTCATAAAGCGCCCAAAGTGGGATGGTAACAATGATCTGGCTGAATACATCGGGAGGTGTTATAATTGCAGCAACAATAAGGACAAAAATAAAAGCATACTTCCTGTTCTTCTTCAGGAATGCAGGTGTGAGAATTCCAAGTTTTGCCAGTACATACACAACAACAGGAAGTTCAAAAACTATTCCAACCGAAAAAACAACCGAAACAACTGTGCTTATATAGGAGTCGAGCGCTATCTGGTTTGCTACAGAAGCACTTACCTGGTAGGTCCCCAGAAAATTAAGCGTCCATGGAACCATTAGGAAATAACTAAAAGTAATCCCTATCATAAACAAGCCTGACATTACATATACCGCGACATAAGCATAGCGCCGCTCTTTCTCGTACAAGGCCGGTTTAATAAACTGCCACACCTGGTAAAAGATAAATGGGACAGCCAGTATAAGCCCGGCAACCATCGAAATGGTCATATGCGTCATAAACTGCCCAGAGAGGTTATAGTTTATGATTTTGATGGACATGGGTGGCAAACAAAGCGAATCAACATGCAGGAAAGCCCCGAGTTTGCATAACCAGCGGTACGTAATAAAGTTGCTGTCCTTTGGTGCCAGTATTATCTTATCAAAAATAATATCCCTTTCCATAAAAGCCAATGAAGAAAGCGCTATCCATGCAAGAACTGATCGGATAAGACGTTTACGGAGTTCTTCCAGGTGTTCCCAGAACGACATTTCCTTGGCAGGGCCTGATTTCTTCTTCATGTTCGTTTCTTATTCCTGCAAAGGTTAAAATTAGTGGAGAGCCAAAAATACGAAAACCCCTCCACATGGAGAGGTTTCTGGTTACTTTCCTTATAACATTACGAGCCAACCAGATTGTTATAAAAAAAGCAAACCACTGAGACACGAAGAGCGCGGAGAAAAATGCATAAAACAATCATTCCTATTTCTAAGGCTGGTAAAAGTCCGGATAATTTCAAAAAAAACAACAGTATACAATTTCATTCAAAAAAGGATAACAAACAATATTATACCAACATCAATCTCCGTGAACCTCAGTGCTCTCCGTATCTCGGCGGTGTGTAGCTTCCTTGTCATTATAGACTAACAACCTCCTGCAGCAGGTGAATTGGATTTTGGTTTTGGTTTTGTTATCAGCTTTTGCGGTGCTGCTTTTTGCGATGAAACCTGATCGGCTTTAGATAACCCTTTAACCAATTCTACATAATTGTAACGCGCAATCTCTGAATCATATCCTTTAAAAGGCATGGTATCAGGCAAAGCAGGGATAGCAGCCATCAGAAAAGCATACCCTCCCTGCAGGATCCTCGCTTTTTTAATGCCTAATTGCTTTAAAAGCATCCATGGTGCATTTGCCTGGGATTGATCCATTCCATATAGTACCAGCGTTTTATTTTCCTTACCTGACTGTTTCAGAAAATCATAATTCTCTTCCGAAAAAAGATTGCTTAGCGGAATATTCAATGCTCCGTCAATATGACCTTTGATGAATTCATACGGTGTACGAATATCCACAAACTGATATTCCGAAGTTTTGGATTGAAGAATTTCTTTTGCTTTGTCAATAGACAATTGATCATCAGCGCTCAGCACTGCAGCTAAGGTTTCCTTCTCTGTGAGTTTATAGCGAAACGCTGGTTTTCGCATCGTCACCAATCCTATGATGATAATGAGAGCAAACAATCCGGCAGCAATCATCAATTTATTTAACCAATTATCTTTCATTTTATTTCTCTGTTGAAAAAGATGTTTCTATTAAATGGATTAACAACCACCGGCTGCGGGCGCTGAATTCTTTTTAGGTTTAACTACCACTTTTTGTTGCGGAGATTTTGTCTCAACAGATGTTGCGGCAGACCCACCACCAAAGTATGCACATGCTCCTTTGCGGAATTCATAGGTGTCAAAATCCTGGCTTGGAGCCGTGGCAGGAGGAACCGGAGGGTTCATGATTGTTTCTATCCAATAATTGAGGCCGCCCTGCATAATGTAGAGATGATTGAAACCCATCCTTCTGCAAAGCAACCAGGCTTTTTCAGCGGTAATATCACCATTGGAAAAGAACACCACACTTTTTACTTTCTGATTAAGCAGGATCATATTCGCCGAGTCCAGCAACTGACTTAGCGGCACATTCACTGCACCAGGAAGAGTAAAAGAATTGAACTCTGCGGGTTCCCGAACATCAACATACATGTACGAAGGATCCTTCTCAATGATTTTACGCGCTATTTCATCCGTACTTAGAAACCGTGTCTGATCCTTGATCTCATTTATCAACTGCGCAGGATCTGTTTCCTTCGGATGCTGACGCGATGGCAATACTGCTAACCCAATGCCCAGCAGAATAAGCAATCCGGCCAGAAAAACATATTTTTTATTCATCTCTTAAAGAATTGATATCATTTATTTTATATGTTGTAGAAAAGGGATTTCAGCAGTTTAGTAGTCAACTTTCTTAACACGCTTTTCAACGATAGTAGCAACTATAAATGCTCCGATTGCAACAACAATAAGGATAAGCGCAAATAACCCCTGCGAGATTCCTAAAACTTCATTCACCAGGCTATTACCCATCGGGCCACCATAATAGATTTTTTCCAACAATGGAAATGCTTCCGAGAACAGAATGATTCCCACAAACATACCAAGTGTAAATATCATTGCATCGATTTTACCGATGGCTGCACCACAAAAGCTGGTTCCAGGACAAAAACCTCCCATGATAAACCCAAGGCCCATTATTATTCCACCAATTATGGCTGAAGTTAAAAAAGCAGGGTTTATATAGATCATGTTGAAGTCGATCCAACTGAGATAGCTAAAGTAAAGAAGCCCGACCATTGCAGTAATGGCAGCAGTAAAGAAGACTTTTAAAACGACAAAATCATAGCCATAAAATACGCCTGCCAGTTTACGTGATGAGGAAAATCCTGACGATTCGAGCACATAGCCGAATCCCATTCCTAAAACGAGGCCCGAAACATTGCTCCATTCCGCTCCTATTATGCCCTGAGGAATTAATGGTCCTATCATAATTTCAAATTTTATAGCGTGAATGTCTTTTAAATTTATTCCATGAATTGCACTATATCCAGAATTTCCGGAAGAAATACGCGAACATATAGGCTGATCCAAAAATAGCCATCATGGCTATAAAACCTGAGGTTGCCATGGATGCCATCCCGCTCAGTGCGGCCCCGCTGGTGCATCCGCGTCCAAACTGCGACCCTATGCCAAACATCAGCCCACCAAGAGAAGCCATAATAAGGCGTGTCCGGGAAGTGATCTTTGGCGAATGTTCAACCTTAAATTTCAATCTCCCGGCAAGCGCGCCAGAAACAAAAGCACCGGCCAATACTCCAAGTATTTCAAATACCAGCCAATTGCTCATTGGATGAATATCGTCACTTATAAACTGGCTGTAATACTTTGATTTTTCTACATGAGCTGGCGATATCGTATTCACAGCCTGCACTACAGTGCTTTTTACAGCTCCGCTTGCACCAAGCCCACGTCCGGTTACAAACATGGTAGCCAGTAACACCAGCCCAAGCAGGAATCCGCCAAAATAGGGATTGAGATATCTTTTACCACGGTCTTCCGTTGATGAAGTATTCATGAGATAATTTTTTGATGTTAAAAATAGAGTTAATACAGGTAACGTGTAATCTGACCGGCTTCCACCATAATAAACCTGAACATGAGTCCGCCAAAAAGAATGAGGACTACAGGAATTACAATGGGAATATGAACACCTCTCATTTCAAGCACTTCAAGTCCTGCGGGGAATAATAATCCCAGAATGATAACAAAAACCCAGAATGAAACCGTGAACTGACCACCAAGGAATAATTGTGCTGCATTTATCTGAACCGCTGAACTGGCGAGGAATCCCATGAAAAGATGGACTATTAAAAACAATTCTATTCCTATTAACAGAAGATCGATCCGGCTCATTAGTTTGCGTTCAGCCGGATTCTTTGTCATCCACATGATCACAGCAGTTGCGGTTGAAAGCCCCGAAACGAGGAAAAGAGGTCCAAGAAGCGAAGTGTTCCATAAGGGGCGGGCATTAAATGCAGAAAGTAGTATCCCTGTATATATACCAAGAATAACGGAATAGAAGATCATAACCCAGGCTATATACCAGCGGTTGGTGATTACCCAACGTTCGAATTTGTTCAGGAATTCAAATTTCCAATCCCATGATGGGATGAGTTCTTTGAGATAGCTTGCTACCCAAACCATAGATATTGGTGTGATAATCATTAACACCCATGCGCCCCAACCCATAGGCGATTCCAGCCTGATCACGGTGTAGAGCCGCCAGAAATACAGTTTGTGTTTCAGATCAATAAAAAGAGCAAGTAAACCGAGAATGAGAATGAACGGAACCAGAAAAGTGGCCCATTTAACAGTAGTAGGCATCTCCTTTTCTTTTCCCAGAATAGTATACAGCGCAGCAAAAAACAGGATTCCTGCTGCCAGTCCGCCAAGGAACAGATAAACAGGTATCTGCCAGTGCCAGATATTCAGGTATGGGTCGATGTTGGGATTCATGCGGCCGCTGACGAATAGTTCTTCCTTCATGGATTTGAATATTTTTAATAGATTAAGTCAGGTAATAAATCTGTGGATTGGTGCCGGCTTCAGGAGCAAGAACTTTATACTTCCTGTTTTTAAGCGCATTGGAAACGGCGCTGTTCGGATCGTCGAGGTCGCCAAAATACATGCATTTGGTTGGACAAACAGCTACACATGCAGGTAGTTCGCCTTCAGTAACCCTATGCAGGCAAAATGTACATTTATCAACATACCCTTCGGGGTGGGAATAGCGAGCATCGTAAGGACAGGATTGAATACATGCCCCGCAACCAATGCATTTATTATGTGTTACGGTTACAATTCCACCTTCTTCAAAATGGCTTGCACCTGTGGGGCAGCACCTCACACAGGGGGCGTTGCCGCAATGGTTGCAGCGTTCGCTCCTCAACTCTATCTCGAGTTCAGGATAGGTGCCGGACATAACCTCAACTACCCAATCCCGGCAATAGCCTATTGGAACATTATTCTCGGTCTGGCAGGCAACCACGCAGTCGCTGCATCCGACGCATTTTTTGGTGTCAATCGCCATGGCGTATCTCATCACACGTTCTCCTTTCCTGGGTCGCTGGTTATAAATTTCACAAAATTACCTCGCATTCCTGTACCGCCCATTACAGGGTCGATCATCACATTGGTAATCAGTTCCGAATCGCTGGCGCCACGGCCATATGCCCTTTTCAGGTGTTTATCGTGGTGCCCGAACCCATGAACCATATACACTGAATCCCAGCGAATACGCTCAGTAACCCTCACTTTGATGGGAAATGTGGAAGTAACGCCATCCTGATTTTCCAGCCAAACATACTGATCCTTTTTCAGACCATGGATATCAGCTACTTTGGGATTTACCCAGACGCTGTTCTCTTTCATCAGATCCACAAGGTTGGGATTATTGGCAGTGCGGCTGAAGGTATGCATCGGTGCGCGACCATAGATGAGCCGGTAATACCCTTCGGGTGGTTCCGGATGGGCAGTATAATTGGGGAAACCATCAAATCCGTTGGCCGCCATTTCGGTTGAATAAAGTTCAATTTTACCTGAAGTAGTGCCAAATTTATGTTCACTTGCTTCATCTATATAAAGCGGCCCTTTAGTGCGCGGAAACATCTTAACACCAAGCTTTTGCATCTCATCCAATGAGGAGCCAAATTTCTGCAATTGCCATTCCAGCACTTCGGAGAAATCTTTCCAGGGGAAAAATGCACCCAGCCCAAGCTTTTCAGCCAGTTGTTTGGCAATCCACCAGGCTGGCTTCGAATCGTACATTGGTTCGGCTGCAGGCATACGTAATGCAAGGGATGGCTCGCGATGTGGTTCTGCCCGGAGATCATCGTAACGTTCGAGGTAAGTACATTCCGGCAGCACAACATCTGCATAACCGGTAATTTCCATTGGCATGGTATCAACAACAACCAGAAAATCCAATGCCTCTATGGCTTTCATCGTATTTTCCTTATCAGGCATTGTGAGCGGGAGATTGGTACCTGCTACGATCCAGCCTTTAACCTGAAAAGGATTGTCCTTGCAGGGAAGAGTAGCTTCAATAAGCGAATTTGAGACTGAAAGTGCTGCCATAGGATACTTTCCGTTCATGGCTTCCTTCCATGACCAACGCGGTTTGGGGAATTCAGGAATCGGAAATTCAGGGACACTGAGACTTTCGTAAAAATAAAAACCGCCCCTGCGGCCCCAGGAACCAAGCAAAGCATTCAGGATTGCTACAGCACGCAGGCGCTGGGTATCGTCGCCATACCATGTTACATGTCGGCCGGGATGCACAATTACCGAAGGAGCAGCGTTACCCATTTCACGGGCAGTTTTGCGGATCACATCAGGAGCAATAGTCGTAATTCCGTATGCCCATTCAGGTGTCATTGTTTCCACATGTTGCTTCAATTCAGCGAACCCGGTGGCGTATTTCCCTATATATTCTTTGTCGTATAATTCCTCATTAATTATTACATGAATCCATGCCATCAGCAAGGCAAGATCAGTAGCGGGTTTTATTGGAAGCCAGAACTTCGATTTGCTGGCGGCAGTGGAAAAACGTGGATCAACCGTAATAATCGTAACACCCTTGTCGATAGCATCGCTCATTTCCTGCACCTGATTGTTGTGCATATTTTCGCCGATATGCGAGCCAATAAGCACCAGGCAACGGGTGTCGCGGATATCCGTTGGTTCAGGAGAGCCAATTGCGCTTCCGAATGTTGCTGTGAAAGCTACCTCGCGTGGGCCTCGGCACTGCGCATAGGAAGGAGCTACAATATTTGATGAACCGTAAGCTTTCAGCAGGTTCCCCAGATGATGGCCAGGCGAACCATGGTTGAATAAAACCATGCTTTCCGGACCATACTTTTCTGAAATTTGTTTCATATTGGCGGCAACCAGTGTAAGCGCTTCGTCCCAGCTTGCTTCGCGGAATGTTTGCCCATCACCTTTCTTTTCCCTGATAAGAGGAGTCTTCAGCCTATCTTCATCATTGTACATCCCGATGCCTCCGGTGCCACGCGGGCAGAGCCGGCCATTGCAATGCGGATCGGTATCATTACCAACCACTTTAATAATCCTGCCATCTTCACCGGTATGCACCCATCCAGCGCATTTCCAAAAACATATTTCACAATAAGTAGGAAAGCGATTTAGCCCGCCAATATTCTTACCCCCAGCCCCGGACATGTTGCTGAGCATTGATGAACCTTTTGCCCAATGCAGAGAGCTTAGCCCAATGGCAACACCTCCGGCTCCCAATGCAGAAATTTTTATGAACTCTCTCCTGTTTTTCATGCGCAATTAATTTGTTTTTATCTGTTGCATGGAATACGCCTCATTTCCATTCTCAGTTATCCTGAAAATTTTAGCATGGCTATTTCATCCTGTAGATTTGAATCATTTTTTACCCTGATATAATTACTGATATGGAATTATTTAAATGCTTTAATCTGTTCAAAATTATGTATTATATCTTCCCTCTTCTCATAATTAGCCCTGCACATGATAAATATCATATTGCTGATTTACTGTAAATTACTAAATTTTAATCAATCTAAACCGACATTTTTTTGAACCGCTTTACATTCAGGAAGATACAAATCTATTTAGATTCAATATAAATTTCATAGCCACAAAAATTAACATCAGAAAACCAAGCAGCTAATCAGCAGAACATAAAAATCCGAAATTAGAATTTACCTTAGCAGCCTATGGAAGACAGTCTGAAAAGCAGCAAATTTTCCCGAAAGGAATTCATGCAGATTTCATGGATTATTCTGCTTTTACCGGTTTTCTGGATTTGGTATTCAATGGTAAAACGACAGCAAACAACCGCTAGCCTGAACGAAGAAATCATGCTGCCATCAACCCTGCCACAGGGCTTGTCTTTTTTTGGTCCGATAATAGCAGTTAAGAAGTTTGAGCACGTTGTGTTTTTATCTTCACGCTGCACACATCTTGGATGCCAGATCCGGTCATCAGAAAACAATGAATTGATCTGTCCCTGCCATGGATCACGTTTTGACCTGGATGGCCAAAATAGTATGGGTCCTGCTTCTCAGCCTCTGGCAAAACTTTCCTTCCGGACAGATCAAAAAACAGGTGGATTCATCGTAAATCTTCCGGCTGAATGAAGACGGGGAAAACTATCGGTCAACTGAAAGCCTCTCTGTTTATCGGAAGCTATGGCACCATGGCTACCGGTAGCTTTCTTATTTGTGCCTTGTCCGGAATTTTCCTTGCTATTCCCTATGATGTCAGCACCCCATATGTTTCCATCAGCAATTTCATGATACTCAATCCTGTGGCATCCTTTATCAGGAACATTCACTACTGGAGTGCCCAGGCTTTTCTGGTACTAACCTTGCTCCATCTATGGCAACATATCAGCAATCCATTTCCATTGCGACTCACAGGATCGGTTTGGTTCAGACTTACTGCTGCTATTGCCGTTACTGTATTTGTTATGCTATCCGGGTTTATCCTCAAAGGTGATGCAGATAGCCAAAATGCCAGAATTATTATTCAATCACTGATATCGGAAATACCGTTTGCCGGAAAATTTCTGGCATACAGCCTGCTTGGGAAAAGCAGAAGTTACCAGTTGATATATGTTCATCATATTGCTACTGCTACAATTTTCCTGGTGATCGTTATTAAAGAACATGCGCAGAGCTTATGGATCAGGAAATCTGCTTTTTTGAAGATTTTAGCACTGATCACTCTGGTTTCATACTTTTTGCAGGCTCCGCTTCACGACCAGGTAATTCCCGGAGTGAAAGGTCCTTGGTACTTTGCCGGTTTGCAGGAATTGCTGCATTGGTTGCCGTGGCCTCAACTGAGTTGGATTCTATTCTTAAGTATTCTTATTGTTATCTTTTTCCTGCCTAGGTTTTCCGGAAAGGTGAAAACCTTTTCCTTGCGCGGATTATTAATACTGTTTTCCGCTTACATTTTGTTATCTATAACCGGACTCTTCCTTAGGGGCGAAAACTGGGCTTTCAGCTGGCCATGGAATAATCCTCAACACCTTGTTGTTTACAGTCCAATAAATACTATCTGGAGCACCAGCCCTTCAGAAAAAGGATTTCAGAAAGACTCCCCTGCTATTCTGGGACGAAAAGAATCCTGCATAGGATGCCATGGATCAATGGACGGCTTATCCCCTTCTCACGATCCAAGGGCCATCGGTTGCGCGTCCTGCCATTTGGGTAACCCGTTTACTGCTGACAAGAATCAGGCACATAGCGGAATGATCCTGATTCCCGGAAATCTTGAAAATGCGCGCCTCACATGCGGAAGCTCGTCCTGCCACCGGGAAATTACTGAAAGGGTTGATAAAACGCTCATGTCATCGCTAAGTGGCATTGTGAGTGTGGATCATTATGTTTTTGGGGAACAAACTTCAACATCGGTACTTTCGGATATAAGGGATATTGAAAACTCCGCAGCTGACCGCCACCTACGCGACCTGTGCGCCAGCTGCCATCTCGGCAACCCAAAAGTTGAGTTGGGACCTGTAACCGAATTGTCAAGAGGTGGAGGATGCAATGCCTGCCATATTTCTTATGATAAACGTTCAGAGGAAGCGCTCAGGACTTATCTCAAACAGCCTCCCGGAAACAAAACATCGCCTGCTTTCCATCCCGCAATAACTCTGAAAGTCACCAATGATCATTGTTTTGGATGCCACAGCCGTTCGGGGAGAATTTCTACCAATTATGAAGGATGGCACGAGACGCTGATGACTAAAAAAGAAATGGCAGGCAAGAACGGCATGCGCCTGCTGCAGGATGGCCGGGTATTCACAAGAATGAGCGACGATGTCCATCACCGGAAAGGGCTGGAGTGTATTGATTGTCATAATTCGCAGGAATTAATGGGCGATACTAAATTGCACAAACATGAAGAGGAACAGGTAACCACCCGATGTGAAGATTGTCATTTTGCTGTAAAGCGCGAGACAACTTCTATCGAAATGGCCGACCTGGAAGGACAGAAAATCTGGAACATCCGGAAATTCGATGTGGACAATCCCAGGTTTATCAAGTCATCAGTTACTGGAAAACCTATTCTCAATGTTGTTTCAGAAGGGAACGATTCTGTATTTATGCTTTCGAAGAATACCGGAAAAAGGATGATTCTATTACCGCCGGCTAAAGCTTGCAATGCAGGAAAAGCTCATAATGCGCTTACCTGTTCTGCCTGCCACACAGGATGGGCGCCGCGCTGCATAGGTTGCCACAATAGTTTTGACGCCGAGGCCAAAGGCTTTGATCAACTGACAAATAAGACTACAAAAGGCTCCTGGGTTGAATCGGTTGGGATGTTTTTGGCAGATGGACCGACACTGGGCATACGAAAAACGAAGTTCCCGAATGGCAAAACAAAACGGCATGTTATAACTGTGGTGCCGGGAATGATCCTCACTATTGATAAATCGGGTTATCAGAAAGGTGGAAATTCCAGCATCTTCCACAGGCTGTATGCCCCGGCTGAGCCGCATACCACGCAGCAGAAAGGCAGAAGTTGTGTATCCTGCCATAACTCACCGCTGGCATTAGGCTATGGTTATGGCGAACTCGAATACAAAATTAATTCCGGGAAAGGCAGATGGGTTTTTACGCCAAGGTTTGAACCGAATCCGAATGATGGTTTGCCTGAAGATGCATGGATCGGATTCCTTGCTTCGCGGACGAAGGATGTTGCGACACGCGGAAATGTGAATCCTTTTACTATTGCTGAACAAAGGCTTATACTTCTGGCCGGGGCGTGCCTCACATGCCATGAAGAGAAGTCGGAGGTTATGGAGAGGGCGCTTGTTGATTTCGATAGGACAATTAAAGAAAGAAGTAATAAGTGTGTACTTCCTGCCTGGTAAAGCGTGAGCAGGCATGAGGTTTCGTAATAGAATAAATCGGTTGACCAGCATTTTCCGTACCTTCGTTTGGTTGATATTAAACATGCTCTTTTTCGCACTTCATGGGGATTGTATTTAACTACTGCACTAAAAGAATTTTTCCTAAAACAGTTCTTGCTGTTTTCCTTTGCATGTTTTGCCTGAATGCCTCTCCTCAGGCAGACAAAAACATTATCATTCCTAAATTGCCTGAGATGGTCTTTGTTGCCGGTGGCACTTTCCAGATGGGGTCCAAAACAGGAGGGTCAGACAAGCAACCCGTCCACACGGTTAGGCTGGATGACTTTTACATTGGGAAATATGAAGTAACACAAGCGCAATGGAAGGCTGTGATGAATGATGATGGCCATCTGAATTTTTTCGAGGGCTACCCCGACTGCCCTGTGGAAAGAGTTAGCTGGCTCAACGCAGTTCGGTTCATTGTAAAACTAAATGCTTTAACCGGCGAAAAATTCCGCCTGCCAACGGAGGCTGAATGGGAATTCGCAGCCAGGGGAGGAAACCACTCCCGCTCTTTTAAATATAGCGGTAGCGACAGCGCCAGAGAGGTAGCCTGGCGCAGTGACAATGCGGAAGGTATGACTCACCCGTTTGGCCTTAAAAAGCCCAACGAACTCGGGATATTCGACATGAGCGGAAATGTGTGGGAATGGTGTGTTGATTGGTATAGTGAATCCTATTATACCATTAGCCCCAGGAGAAACCCGACCGGCCCAATTGCAGGCACAGAACGCGTAATACGGGGAGGCAGCTGGTTTCAGGATTCATCCGGCCTTAATGTTACTGACCGTAAAGCTGTAAATCCCGAATGGCAGCTTGGCTTTGTAGGATTCAGGTTGTGTAAATAATAAAATACC
>CAZEDO010000037.1:0-31747 GCA_964511085.1 uncultured Lentimicrobiaceae bacterium | reverse complement strand
GGGTTGTTCTGTTGGAGATAGAGATTTGATTGGGCAATTATAAGGTTAAAGTCAGCAGGGTAAAGTTTTCTTCCCTGCTCCAGTATAGCTTCAGCTTTATCAGCTTGCTTTAACTCACTGTAATTCGCACACAATGAGCTGTATATCAATGGATTTTTTACTTTGAGATTAACAAGTTGCTCATAAAACGATGCAGATTTTGTATACTCCTTTGCTCCTTCGTAACTTAGGGCGGCACCATAGATAGCCATCGTGTCAATAGTACTCATTGTCTGACTAACGGATATTGCTTTTTCGAAATCTGTTGCAGCTTTTGAAAATTCAGATGCCTGAAAAAGTGTTGCCCCTGAGTTATAGAGCTGTTCGCTGATCGATAGCATGCTTACCATAATCTGAGGCTGATAGTCTTTTTTAACATCAAGTTCGGTAGCTTTTTTATAGGATTCATAAGCAATCTGTAGGGCATCCGGCGCAAGGGCTTTGTATTCAGGCTTTACACTCCGGTGAATATCGAGATAAATATTCCCCCTGTACAGCCATGTTTTAGCATCGCTCATGGTTGACGGATCGAGGATTGCAGGATCGATATATTCCTTGGCTTTATCGAGTTTGCCATCATTCCAATAGTTGTAAGCACTTGTCCGTTTTGCCTTTTGTGCATTTACCAAGCCAAATGCCAAGACCATGGTAAGCAGGATTAGGGTCTTTTTCATTATTTAATTGTTTGTGGTTAATAATTATATAGTTTGTGAAGGAAATCTAATATACTAAAACAGGATCAATTTTCGTGCAAATATATAAAGTTTGATCTATTCTGTATCTTGTACATTAGTTGGCCCTTCATTTTCTTCAATAACAGTTATATCACCATCAATAATATCTTCTGTTTCCACGTCCTGACCGTCAAATTCCTCTAAATTTTCATCTTCATCAATCTCAACTTTTGCGACAGCTGCAATGGCATCGTCATTTTTGAGATTAATAAGCCTTACCCCTTGAGTAGCTCGTCCCATCACTCTAAGTTCGGCTACTCCAAGTCGTATTATCAATCCCGACTTATTGATGATCATAAGATCGTCATTGTCGGTTACATTCTTGATCGATATAAGATCGCCTGTTTTTTCAGTGATATTTAATGTTTTAACTCCTTTTCCTCCCCTGTTTGTAACCCGATAATCCTCAAGGCGTGAGCGTTTTCCATAACCGTTTTCAGAAACAACAAGGATTTCGTAGTTTTCGTTTTCGAGGCAAATCATGCCTACAACTTCATCAGTTTTTCCTGACAGCCTGATTCCACGCACACCAGTTGCATTGCGTCCCATAGGCCGGACTTTCGTTTCATTGAAACGGATAGCCCTTCCCGATCTGAGGGCCATGATCATCTCGCTGTTGCCATTTGTAAGCCTGGCTTCCAGCAAAGTATCGTCATCTTTAATGTTTATCGCATTTATTCCATTCTGCCTTGGGCGTGAATAAGCTTCGAGCGACGTTTTCTTAATAGTCCCTTTCTTAGTACAAAGAATGATAAATGTATTTTTAAGGTATTCCTCATCCTTAAGATCCTTTACATTAATAATTGCTCTTACCTTATCATCTGGTTCAATATTTATCATATTCTGAATAGCTCTTCCTTTCGAGACTTTGCTTCCTTCTGGAATTTCAAAAACCCTGAGCCAGTAGCATTTACCCTTTTCGGTAAAGAAAAGCATGTAGTTGTGCATGGAGGCAATATACAAATGTTCGAGAAAATCTTCATCACGGATGTCGGATCCCTTTGCTCCTCGACCTCCCCTATTTTGTTTTCTGTAATCGCTTAATACAGTGCGTTTTATATATCCCATATGAGAGATGGTAATCACAACATTCTCGTCAGCAATTGTATCTTCAATCCGGAAATCCTTGGCAGAATATACAATCTCGGTACGGGCTTCATCACCATATTTCTCTTTCAGCTCTTTTTGCTCTTCTTTAATTATCTCCATCCTGAGGTTTTCGTCATCAAGAAGGCCTTGGTAGTATTCTATCTGTTTTAAAAGCTCATTATATTCCTCCCTTATTTTATCCCGTTCCAGTCCGGTAAGCCTCTGAAGACGCATTTCAAGGATAGCTTTTGCCTGGATTTCGCTCAGCGCGAATGTGTCCATCAGTCCGGTACGTGCTTCATCAGGGGTCTTGGAAGCACGGATCAGGGCAATTACTTCATCCAGATGATCAAGTGCAATGAGTAAACCTTCGAGAATGTGTGCCCGTTTCTGGGCTTCATTCAGGTCATAGCGTGTTCTGCGGGTTATTACTTCCAGCCTGTGTTCAACAAAATGAACAATAAGCTGCTTCAGGTTCAGCATCTGTGGCCTTCCTTTTACAAGGGCAATACAGTTAACACTGAATGAACTTTGAAGTGAAGTATATTGGTATAGCTTGTTGAGTACAACATTAGTTATTGCATCTTTTTTTAATTCATAAACAATGCGCATACCATCACGATCTGATTCATCGCGGATATCGGAGATGCCTTCAATTTTTTTATCATTGATCAGGTCAGCTGTTTTCTTGATCATTTCAGCTTTGTTAACCTGATAAGGTATTGAATTAGCGATTATACTTTCCCTTCCGTTGTCCTCAGTTTCAATTTTAGTCTCACCACGGACAACAATTCTACCGCGGCCTGTTTCGAAAGCATCACGCACGCCATCATATCCATATATTACTCCGCCGGTAGGGAAATCGGGGGCTTTGATAAACTTCATCAACTCGGGGATTGTAATATCGCGGTTATCGATATAAGCGATTATCCCATCAACAACTTCACTCAGATTGTGCGGAGCCATATTTGTGGCCATGCCAACTGCAATACCAGAAGCTCCGTTAATCAATAAGTTGGGAATTCGACCAGGCAGTACAGTTGGTTCCTGGAGCGAATCATCAAAATTATTTCTGAAATCTACTGTATCTTTCTCAATATCATCGAGAAGTTCTTCTGCGATTTTGCGTAACCGGGCTTCTGTATATCGCATAGCAGCAGGGCTATCACCATCAATAGAACCATAGTTACCCTGTCCGTCAACCAAGGGGTAACGTAAGGACCAATCCTGAGCCATACGAACCATTGCATCATAAACAGAGGAATCACCGTGAGGGTGATATTTCCCCATAACCTCGCCAACAATCCTGGCAGATTTCTTGTAGGAACGGTTTGAAAGTACGCCTAAATCAAGCATTCCGTATAGCACTCTGCGGTGGACAGGTTTTAATCCATCCCGGATATCAGGAAGAGCCCTGGACACAATGACCGACATTGAATAATCAATGTAGGCAGATTTCATTTGATTTTCAATATTTACCCTTACAATTTTTTCACCTTCCTCGTTTGTTTCCATCAGCTAAATCAATCATTATTAGTTATTTATATAAAAAGAATATTCGATTACGAAAGTAAACAATTTTAGCTTACAAATTCAGTTTAAATACGTCTAAATGTGCCTTTATTACTAACATTTCTATGTTGAAAAATGCCTGGATTTGAAAAGTAATTCTCTAACATATCAAGTAATTTTGAACAAGTGGCGACGATGCTCATTTATGTAGTAATTTTATGCCAGAAAAAAAAATGATTTACCGGCCTTGTTATCGCCGGTAAGAATCTAACGATACATTCAATTAAATGGAAGCAAAATTCTCGCAAAGAGTTAAAGACGTGCTGGCATACAGCCGTGAAGAAGCATTGAGGCTGGGCAACGAATATATAGGCGTTGAGCATTTACTGCTTGGAATTATCCGCGAAGGAGAAGGAATGGCCATTCAGATATTAAAATACCTGGGTGTTGATCTTCCTGAAGTCCGTAAAACTGTGGAAAATGCAATCGCCAGTTTTACACACCGTGAAAAAGAAGTAGATAACCTCCCTTTGGTTAAACAGGCAGAACGCGCTCTTAAACTAACATATCTCGAAGCTAAATTGTTTAATAATGATCTTATCGGGACAGAGCATTTGTTACTTGCTATTCTTAAAGATGAAGAAAACCTTGTAAGCCGGACATTCATGAAATATGGTATTGATTACGATACAGTGAAGGAAGAAGTAAAATCGATTATTTCCAACGGCCAGTCAGGCCTGTCTTCAAAAGATCCTAAGGATGAAATGCCTGGTGGCATGCAGGATGATGATCCTGACGATGGTTCAAAAGGCTACGGCAGCAACCTTAAGAAAACAAGTGATCCAAAATCACGGACTCCGGTACTGGATAATTTTGGCCGCGATCTCACAAAAGCTGCTGAAGAAAACCGTTTAGACCCAATTGTAGGGCGAGAAAAGGAACTTGAACGAATTTCCCAGATATTAAGCCGCCGAAAAAAGAATAATCCAATCTTGATTGGAGAACCCGGAGTTGGGAAATCGGCAATTGCTGAAGGCCTGGCACTGCGTATAGTGCAGCGCAAAGTCTCGCGTGCTCTCTTTAATAAGAGGATTTTTACACTTGATCTTGCTTCTCTTGTTGCAGGAACAAAATACCGTGGACAATTTGAAGAGCGCATGAAAGCAGTACTGAACGAGTTGGAGAAGAACCGGGACATCATCCTCTTTATAGATGAAATACATACTATTGTTGGTGCAGGCAATGCTTCAGGTTCTCTGGATGCTTCCAATATGTTTAAGCCGGCACTTGCCAGGGGTGAAATCCAATGCATCGGAGCTACTACGTTGGATGAATACCGCCAGTATATTGAGAAAGACGGGGCACTGGCGCGCCGTTTTCAGAAAATCATTGTTGATCCTACTTCTCCTGAGGAAACCACGGAAATCCTTAACAATATCAAGGAAAAATATGAGGATCATCACCTGGTTAAGTATACGCCGGATGCCATTGAAGCCTGTGTTTACCTTACTAACCGGTATATTACTGACCGCTATCTTCCTGATAAGGCAATTGATGCACTCGATGAAGCCGGTGCCAGGGTTCATATTACCAACCTGCATGTTCCTATCGAGATTATCAATATCGAAAACCTGATTGAGGATGTGAGGCAGAAAAAGCTTAAAGCAATCAGCAGCCAAAAATTTGAGGAAGCAGCCAAGTTTCGTGATAACGAACGAAAATTACAAGGTGAACTGGATGCCGAAAAACAACGTTGGGAAGATGAATCAAAGGTGCATCGTGAAGAAGTGACCGCGGAAAATGTGGCTGAGGTTGTTGCAATGATGACCGGAGTTCCTGTTCAGCGTATAGCTCAGAATGAGAGTGACCGGCTTCTGAACATGGAAGAACAGCTTGCAGGTACTGTTGTTGGTCAAACTGAAGCCATCCGCAAAGTGGTTAAAGCAATCCGAAGGAATCGCGCAGGTCTTAAAGACCCGAATAAACCAATTGGAACATTTATTTTTCTTGGACCTACAGGAGTCGGGAAAACCCATCTGGCAAAAGTTTTGGCTAAATACCTGTTCGATTCAGAAGAATCGCTCATCCGGATTGACATGAGTGAGTATATGGAGAAGTTTGCTGTATCCCGTCTTGTTGGAGCACCTCCGGGCTATGTTGGGTATGAAGAAGGTGGGCAATTGACCGAAAAAGTCCGCCGAAGACCATATTCCATTGTTCTGCTGGACGAAATTGAAAAAGCACATCCCGATATCTTTCATATTTTATTACAAGTGCTCGATGATGGGCAACTTACTGATAGCTTAGGCCGCAGGGTTGACTTTAAGAATACAATTGTTATTATGACTTCGAATATCGGATCGCGGGAATTAAAGGATTTTGGAAGCGGAGTTGGTTTTAATACTTCTGCAAAGCAATCATCCTGGTCATCCAACTCCCAGAGCGTTATTGAAAACGCACTGAAAAAATCATTCGCTCCGGAATTTCTTAATCGTATTGATGATATTGTAATTTTTGAATCCCTTGAGCGCGAAGCAATACACAAGATTATTGATATCGAACTTAGCAACCTTTTCAAACGTGTTGAGAAGATGGGTTACAAACTGGATATATCCGAAAAGGCCAAAGATTTTATTGTCGAAAAGGGTTGGGATGCTCAATTTGGTGCAAGGCCACTTAAACGGGCTATTCAGAAATATGTTGAGGATACTTTGGCCGAAGAAATTATCAGGGCGAATCTGAAAGAAGGCGATTCTTTAATGATTGATTTTGATCAGGAGGCCTATCAGATAACTGTAAAATCAATTGAGGCTGCGAATAATCAGATTGAACCACCTCCCGCGGAGTTAACCGAATAGGTTTGTTACAAAAAAAAAAGAGCCATTTAGCTCTTTTTTTTTGCATTTAAATCTGATATTTGTTAGTATGCCGTAAAATAAAAGGTCTCCCCTATCATGATGCCTTTACGTATTTAGTTGTTGATTAAAACTTATAAGCATTATTTTCAATTAGCCTGTCGGCTATGCGCCTGCGGGCTTCTTTTACATTTATACCTTTTACCTGGGTTAATGCTTCGATGGCTGTATTCAATTTTACAGATTCCTGAGCATCAGCGAACGAATTCACTGCATCGCGTGCTGATTTGCGAACGAGATCAGCTGTATCGTACAAATAAACATCAAGCATATCGCGGAATATTTCTGCATTTCCTTTAAAACCTTCAAGTTTTTCAACCCTGAGGGCCAGGGATTCAGCAATGTATGTTTCCATAATCATTTCAGAAATATTATTCATCACCTCCTGCTCTTTCACAAGATTTTTATTAAAATAAGTGGTCACACCATGAATCCCAATAAGTATAACTTTTTTGAAATTAGCCAGATAACGGCGTTTTTCTGTATAATAACTTTCTCCGTCCACTTTTCCGGAAGCTATTTTACTGAGGTTGTTATAAAGTTGTTCAGCAGGACCGAAAAGATCGAATTCACCTTTTTGCGCACGTTTGATTGCCGTATCAGCAATCAGCAGACGATTGATTTCATTCGTTCCTTCAAAAATACGGTTGATGCGTGAATCGCGGTAACCGCGCTCAACAGCCATTTCTGCTGAGTATCCCATACCACCATGAATCTGGACAGCTTCGTCAATAACATAATCCAATGCTTCTGAACCATATACTTTAAGTATAGCTGCTTCAACAGCATAGTGACTGATACCTTCGATTGTAGCACGGCCATGATCCATTCCTGATGCTTTGTTGATTGTGATCAGATCATCGATATCCTTACTCACACGATAAGTAGCTGATTCGGCGGCAAAAGTCTTGATAGCCTGTTGTGCTATTTTATGTTTGATGGCTCCAAAAGTTGAAATCAGTACACCGAATTGCTTGCGCTCATTTGCATAAATTATTGAATCGTTTATTGCTTTTTTGGCAGCTCCAATTACATTCGCACCGAGTTTGATACGGCCCATATGCAGAATGCTCAATGCAATTCTGAAGCCTTCGCCTTGTTTGCCGATCATATTTTCGACCGGTACTTTTACATCATTATAGAAAATCTGAGCAGTAGAAGAACCTTTGATACCCATCTTTTTTTCATCGGGAGCAATAACTACACCTGGCATATTACGATCAACAATAAATGCACTAAGAATGCGGTCATTGCCAACTTTTGCAAAGACAGTCTGAATATCAGCAAAATTTGCATTGGTTATCCACATTTTTTGTCCGTTAAGGATATAATGTGTGCCATCGTCAGAAAGACGTGCATTTGTTTTTCCAGCATTGGCATCACTCCCGGCCCCTGGCTCGGTGAGGCAATAACATCCAATCAGTTCGCCGGTAGCAAGTTTGGTAACATATTTCTGACGTTGATCTTCAGTACCATAATATGCAATTGGTAAAGTTCCTATTCCACAATGCGCCATAAAAGCTACTGAAAATGAATATCCTGCACCAATAATTTCTGCGGCAAGCATTTGCGTAACAAATGATTGTCCGAATCCGCCAACATCCTCTGGAAGAGCAATTCCCATTAGCCCAAGTTCGGCTGATTTCTCGAGAGTAGTTCTCATCAGGACAATATCCGGACTGTCAATTTTATCCATATTCGGATATACTTCTGTTTCAAGAAAATCCTGACAGGTTTGAGCAATCATCAACTGTTCGTCGTTGAACTCCTCAGGGATAAAAACATCATTGGCTTCCACTGTATCTACAAGGAATTCACCGCTTTTTAGTACTTTTCTGTTTTCCATGTTAGTTGATCGTTGTATATAACTTTATTGGGTTTTATTACTTTCAAAATGCAAATTCAATCGGAAATGTTGCAGTTAATCACTTCTCCTCAGTTATAAATAGCTTCACCGAAAAAGCTTTAAAATATTTTAACGACTGATTAATTGCCGGGTGGATTCTGAAATCCGGCAGCAAATTACAAAATAACATGAACTAGGTACTTAAATGTTAATAAAAATATAATAATGAATTCACTTCTGCATCTACAAACAAAAAGAACGCCCTTCTCAAGAGCGTTCATTTCAAATAAAAGTATAATCAATTTCTATTTTGTGAATAATCACTATAATTCGCTCAGGCTTTATTTTTTACATTTTGAAATCGTTTACATCCTTAGGGTGGAAGTTATTTATAAAACTAACTGAAGCAATATTTTCTGCCCTGCCTTTGCGAATGAATATATCGGCAGATTTGTTGTAATCATCACTCCTGTTGGCATCGAATAAAAGGAGGTACCCGATAATAATATTCCCAGCCATTTCGACCATACGGCGCGAATGGAAATCAAAGTATTCAATATCATTGAACTCGCTGACTTTTTCAACTGTTTTGGCATATTGTTCAGTCATTTTCTCAAGCGTATTTCTGAGATATTCCAATTCCGGTTTTACTGCCAATTGAGCACGTTCGCGAATAGCTGCAAGATAAGCACCATTTCCAACATTCCGTATAGCCGCAACTACCTGAAGTTGCGATGTTCCCTCATAAATTGTAGTAATACGGGCATCACGGTATATTCGCTCTATCGGAAAATCTTTCATATAACCGGTACCCCCAAATATCTGAAGAGCATCGTAGGCTATCTGGTTGCAACCTTCACTTGAATAGAGTTTTAAAAAAGGAGTGAACATATCGGCAAGTTTCTGATATGCTTTAGCTTCCTGACGTTCTTCCGGTTCAAGTTTACGTTCGTGTGATGTAAAATTATAAGCCTTGTAAATATCAACGTATCTGGCTGTTTCGTATAGTAACGTGCGCATTGCGTCGATCTTTACTTTCATGTTGGTAAGCATTTCGTAAACCGCCGGATATTTAATAATGGATTTTCCAAACTGCTCACGTTCATTAGCATATTTAAAAGCCTCGCGGTAGGCTGCTTCTGCAATTCCAACTGATTGCGATCCAACACCCAATCGTGCCGAATTCATCAGTGACATTACATATTTGATAAGTCCCAGTTTGGTATCTCCGATAAGTTTAGCAGGTGCATTCTGGAAAACAAGTTCACAGGTTGGAGATCCTTTAATTCCCAGTTTATTCTCAATACGGCGAACAGTAACTGCTTTATCGTTCCGGTCATAAACAAAAAGAGATAATCCACGTGCATCGGAAGTCCCTTCTTCGGATCGTGCAAGTACCAGAGAAATATCGGCATCGCCATTGGTAATAAAACGTTTTACACCATCGAGCATCCATCGGTGTTTCCGAATGTCGTATGTGGCTTTAAGCTGAACTGCCTGTAAATCGGAGCCTGCATCAGGTTCGGTAAGATCCATGGCTGCAGTTGCACCTTTATAAAAGCGCGGTAAGAATTCAGCTTTTATTTCGTCGGAGCCGAACTCATGAATGGTTTCGGCACAATCCTGCAATCCCCAGATGTTGGCAAATCCGGCATCAGCACGCGAAACAATTTCGCCGGACATAACGTAAGGTACTATAGGCATATTGAGACCGTCATATTCCCGTGGAAGCGTGAACCCGACTAATCCGGCTTTTACAAGTGCATCATAGTTTTGCTGTGTACCACGCGCATATTTTACTTCGTTATTTATAAGCTGTGGTCCTTCTTTATCGACAGATTCAGCGTTTGGACCTATAATTTCACCACTGATTTCACCAATGATTTCCATCACTTTTTCGTAATTGTCGATAGCATCTTCGAAATCGAGAGGTGCAAAATCATATTTTTCTTTCTGGCTATAGCCTGACTCCTTCAACTTCACTATTCTCTCCATCAAAGGATGGTTCAGGTGAAACTTCAGATGAGGGTTGTCGTTATAGAAATTTTCCATTGTGGTCAGTAGATTTACTTCGAGTTTTTCTTGTAATATTTGATCATCTTCGGAATTACATCAGCAACATTTCCGATAATCGTAAAGTCAGCGATATTGTTGATCGGAGCACTGATATCGGTATTGATAGAAATGATCTGAGCCGATTGATCCATGCCGGCCCTATGCTGCACTGCGCCTGAGATTCCGCAGGCAATATATAATTTAGGCCTGACCGTAACACCCGTTTGCCCTACCTGGCGTTCATGCTCAACAAAACCAGCATCAACAGCAGCACGTGATGCGCCAACCTGTGCTCCAAGAATGTCAGCAAGTTGGAACAGAAGGTTGAAATTTTCCTTTGATCCTACACCATACCCGCCTGAAATAATCACCTGTGAATTCTTGATGTCGATCTTACTTTTTTCGATATGACGCTCAATTATGGTAACGGCAAAATCATCATCTTTCAATATGCTTTTGGCATCAATTTTCTGAAGCTTGCCTTTGAACTTATTTGAAAATATTTCCTTTTTCATCACCCCTTCCCGGACAGTAGCCATCTGAGGACGGGTTTCAGGATTAATAATGGTAGCAATAATATTTCCTCCGAAGGCAGGCCTGATCTGATACAAGAGATTTTTATATTCAGTTTGCGTTTTGTTTTCGAAATGGTCGCCAATTTCGAGACTGGTACAATCGGCTGTTAACCCGCAGCGGAGAGCTGATGCAACACGGGGGGCAATATCACGTCCAATACTTGTAGCGCCAAAAAGAGCTATTTCCGGTTTTTCTTTAACAAACAGATCAAGAATGATTGAGGCATGGGGTAGCGTAGTGTATGGAAAAAGTCTTTCATCGTTGGCATAATGTATCACATCCACACCAAACGGGTATAGCAGGGCTTCCAGATTTGTAACTTTATGGCCAATTACGACAGCCTCAAGCTTAACTTTGAGTTCACCAGCCAGCTTTTTGCCTTTCGACAAGAGCTCAAGGCTAACATCTGCTATCGATCCTTCTTCGGAGACTTCGCAATAAACAAATATGTTGTTCACGTACTTTGTTTTTAAATCAATAATTTATTATTCGATGATTAGCCTATTACATGACTGTTGATAAGATCCTGCATCAATGTGTCAATTTCCTTATCGGAACTGCCTATGATCTTTGACTCTTTATGCTGAAATACAACATTTTCGATCTTCTTAACTTTGGTAGGAGATCCTGATAAACCAAGCATTTCTCCCTGAGCATTCAGATCATCGGCGGTCCACTCCTCGATCATAAGGTATGGCCGGTCGTTGTATAGTTCGGTATAATCTTTTGTTTCATTCTGAAGTTCAGTAACTGTGCGTGCGTGTTTGTACTTCATAAGTAACTTGGCGATGCGCTGCCTGCATACCGGAGCAGAACCATGAACTGTAATGGCCGCAGGTAAAGTTGAGTTTACCACCTCCACTCCCATTTCGAGCCTCCGTTTGACGATGATCTTTTTAGCATCAACCGAAAGGATTTCTTCGGCATAAGTAATCTGAGGAATTCCAAGTTTTTCTGCTGTTTGAGGACCAACCTGGGCTGTATCGCCATCTATCGCCTGACGCCCCGAAATAATAAGGTGATAAGGAGCCAACTTTTTGACAGCCAGGGATAATGCATAGGATGTAGCAAGGGTATCGGAACCGGCAAATTTCCTGTCGGTGATCAGGTAACCCCTGTCAGCACCACGATACATTGCTTCCCTTATGATTTCGGCAGCACGGAACGGCCCCATCGTCAACAAAATGACTTCAGCATGAGGAAGCTTATCCTTAATACTTAATGCTTGTTCCAGTGCATGTAAATCTTCCGGATTGAAAATGGCCGGCAAAGCTGCACGGTTAACGGTACCATCGGCTTTCATGGCATCCTTGCCAACATTCCGGGTATCGGGAACCTGCTTTGCTAATACGATTATTCTAAATCTCATATCTATCTATTAATAAAGGCACCACAGAGACACAGAAAGCACGGAGAATATTCAGCGGGCAATTTCGCAAACTCAGTTGTGACCAGTGATACCATTTGTTCCTTAATATTTTCACAGTTAAAATTTATCAGCAATCCTTTCGGTTTTCCAGTCAGTTATATACTTCAATAGTAAAACCAATGATCCCGATGGAAATCTCCCGGATATATTTATGCGTAATCATCCCTTTTATTAGTTCTTCTCCTTGCTCCCCGTGTCTCCGTGGTCAATTTTAATACTCTTAAGGAAATGAACAACTGCAAAAATACGCTTTTAGGCTTAAATGGCAAAATATATACATAACAACATATTTGACGGAATATATGGCAGATAACATAAGCTGATTATCTTTGTATCCAGAGATTATTTATTCGAGATCAATCACCCATGGAAAACCAGCATCATAAAAAGAAGAAGTTTTTAAATCTACCTACGTACCCTGGTGGCCGCGATGCTTTCCGTAAGTTTATTACCGAAAACCTCGTTTATCCTCCACTTGCACTTCAGAACAAGATAGAAGGAACGGTTTTCCTCAGTTATGTAGTGAACGATTATGGCGAGGTGATTGATGCCAAAGTGCACAGAGGCTTAGGTTATGGTTGCGATGAAGAAGCCTTGAGGCTGATAAGGCTTTTGCACTATGGCAAAGTGAATAACCGCGGAATGCGGGTCAGGTCTGAGATAAAAACAGGGATACGGTTTGTGCTGCCTCCCAATGTGAGCGAAGTAAAGTATTCCTATATATCTGCCCCACCTGTTGTTAAAAAGGAAACTGAAAAGAACCCTGCTCCTACTTATAGTTATACAATTACACTGAATTCTTAAAAAAGAGA
Source organism: uncultured Lentimicrobiaceae bacterium (assembly GCA_964511085.1). Classification (GTDB taxonomy): domain Bacteria; phylum Bacteroidota; class Bacteroidia; order Bacteroidales; family DASVHX01; genus DASVHX01. The sequence continues at coordinate 18,740 of CAZEDO010000037.1, read as the reverse complement.
ATTTTATTTCCGCTTAAATTTATGTGTTGGGTTTCGTTTTGTATGAAAAACATGCAATATATAAATGATATGCTCCTCTTTTACAAACTCATATACAATCAGGTAAGGAAATTTATCGAATACTATTTCCCTGTACTGGCCTTTCTTAGTGGGGTATCCTTCAGGATTCAGTAAGATTAATTTGATTGCTTTATCAATGAATCCGACAAATCGCCCGCCCAAACCCTCAGAACGGCCTTCATACCATTGATATGATTCTTTTATATCTTTTGCCGCTTCTGAAGAAAGTATGATCTTATAATCCATCAGGGCTTGATGTTTTCCGGCTATTCAAGAGTTCATTTTTTACTTCTTCCCAAGGGTATCCTTTGTCCTTTCCGCTCTTTAAATCAGCAGAACGACTGTCAAGTTCAACTCGCAAATCCTTATCATTCCACCATTCATAGATTTCATTCACTTCACTTTCAATTATTGTATAGATAGCCTTCACTTTTTTATCATCTGCCACCCTGATATATTCATACAATTTTTGTCTGATCGCTGATGTGTCCATAGTTTTACTTTTTGTGTAAAAGTAATCATTATTGGGCCAGGTTTAAATAGGCAAATTTGTCAAAAAAACCTGGTGCTGCGAGGTTGGTGGCTTAGGTCCGAAATGAAAACAGGGATCCGGTTTGCGCTACCGGCCAATGTGGGCGAACTAAAGTATTCCTATATATCTGCTCCACCAGTTGTTGAAAAAGAGACTGAGAAGAGCCCCGCTCCTACTTATAATTATACGATAACATTGAATTCCTAGGAATAAAAATGTCCGGGACATATCCTGTTTACAGCAACTGAATATCTGCCGGAGGAAATCAAAAACATAGCTAACTCAATGGTATCTGTCGCCTGGCTTAGCCTGTAAACGCTTAACGATTCTCTATCCTGGTCATTAATCATGCGTGATAACCTTTCTCCAGTGCATTTAAAAAAATCGGTTGTTTTCCCCTCAAAGTAGAAAACTCCGGTTCACTGATTATATGTGTATCGGTTATAATATTGTACTTTAATTCAATTTCATAGCACAAATCGGAAATTTCCCGTTCTTTCTTCCAATCTGCTTTATCCTTTAAAACTATCAGGATATCATAATCGGAACCGCTATTGCTTTTCCCATCTGCCCGTGAACCAAACAAAACAACATCTTTAAGATTATCAGATAATCTTGTCCTTAATAAATCGGTAAGTTCAGTTAGAATATGTTTTTTATTCGTTCTCATTTTTATTTCTTTGAACACAAAGATAGTTGAAACATCTGTTTTTTAGTCACATACATTTTGGATATGCCTCATTCATCTCCTTTATTTGAAGGATGCTGATGGCAATCATTACAATCGAGGCTCTTATTATACATCTCCATTGCCCGGAAACTCATCCCCATGCTGGAAAATCCGCCATCGTTAAACAGGTTTTGCATGGTGACTTTCTTCGTGAGATCGGAGAAAAGTGTGATACAATAATCGGCACATTCTTCGGCTGTGGCATTACCCAGCGGGGCCATGCGCTCAGTAAAATCCATTAAACCGTCGATGCCTTTAACACCACTACCGGCAGTAGTGAGTGTAGGTGATTGGGATATCGTATTGATCCTTATGTGTTTTTCTCGCCCGTAGATGTACCCGAAACTTCGGGCAATAGATTCCAGTGCTGCTTTAGCATCGGCCATATCATTGTATTCGAAAAGTGTGCGTTGTGCTGCAATATAGGATAAGGCTACAATTGAGCCCCATTCGTTAATGGCATCCATTTTCTTGGCTACCTGAATAACTTTATGAAAAGATATGGCAGATATATCCAGCGTTTTTGAGAAATACTCATAGTTAAGATTGTCGTAAGGCACCCGTTTGCGCACGTTTGGCGACATACCGATGGAATGCAGGATAAAGTCAATTTTGCCACCGAAATGTTCCATGGTTTTTTGCAGGAGGTTTTCCAGGTCGGGCACACTTGTGGCGTCGGCTGCAATAACAAGCGAATTTGTCTTTTTGGCAAGTTCGTCAATTTCACCCATCCTGATGGATACCATGGTGTTGGTAAGTGTGAATTCAGCGCCTTCTTCGTGAGCCCTTTCGGCTATTTTCCAGGCAATGGATTTATCATTGAGTGCGCCGAATATGATTCCGCGTTTTCCTTTCAGGAGGTTGTATGACATGGTGGCTATTTTTTAGAATGGAGTTAAATAAATTTGATGTAAGAACAAGCCTGCCTGCCGCAGGCGGGGATTAACGATTTATGATTTGCGAACTGCTGATACTTCAAAGATTATTAATCGTTAATCGATATTCGTCATTCCATTATGATTAAGATTATGTTTAAAATTTATCAATTTCGATTGTTATGATGTTCCGCTCTTTCAGGGCTATATTCGTATTTGTTTTATTTTCCGTGGGTTGCACCCACGGTTATTAAAATTAAACCCTTTCAGGGTTTTTGAGATAGAAAAGTCCGAAGGACTTTAATTTCAATAACCTCCGGTGCAACCGGAGGTGAAAAATAATAATTAATCAAGAGCCCCGAAGGGGTTCAACTGTCTTTTGAAAGAAATTTAAACAGACTCTAAATTAAAGCAGTAAAATTCATCAGTTTTTCAAGAGCTCCTTTGCAGTTTTTTTAGCTGAATCAGTAATCACTTCGTTGCTGAGCATCCGGGCTATCTCCTCTACCCTTTCCTCTTTGCCTAATTGCCGGAGACTTGAAACAGTCAGATCATTTGTTGTCGCTTTGTAGGCAAGGTAATGATGCTGCGCTTTTCCTGCTATCTGTGGCAAATGTGTTATTGCAATTACCTGCATCGACTGGGCCATTCTTTGCATAATTGAACCAACCTTGCCTGCTATTTCACCTGAAACGCCGTTATCAATCTCATCGAAAATCACTGTTGGCAACAAACCTTTTTGGTTTAGCAATGATTTTAATGCAAGCATCAGCCGCGACAATTCCCCCCCGGAAGCGACTTTACCAACTTCGCGCATTTCGCTACCTTTATTTGGATTGAACAGAATTTCAACTTTATCGGTTCCAAAGGGATGTAATTGTTCTGTTTTGGATAATACTATTTCAAGTCTGGCATCAGGGAGGGCAAGGGATTCCAATAAAGATGCCATTTCCTTTTCGATTACAGGTTTGGCTTTATGGCGGTTTACAGATAATTGCCTCGCCAACTCATTCAATTCCTTCTCCGATTCGTTGATTGTATTGGATAGTTTCTCAATTTCAGCAGACATTGTAGCTATTCCAAGCAGTTTATCTGAAAGTGACTGTAGTTGAATAATCAAATCTTCAACAGTGTTTACATGATGTTTCTGTTCAAGATGATAAATCATATCAAGCCTTTCCCGCAGTTGGGAAGCTTCCTGCTCGTTGAAATGGATATGAGATTCCAAAGATTCAAGTTCAGCGGTAATATCTTTCATTTCAATAAGGCAACTTTCAAAACGCTTCTGAATAGCTTCAACTGCAGGATGATAACGGGCAGCCTGGTTAAGAGCTGAATTAATTTCAGTTAGTTTATGCATCAGGGGAACTTCATTCCCCGACAGGTTTTGCAGAGCACTGAATAGCCTTGTCTTGATTTCTTCGGCATGATCCAGCACTTTTAGCTGTTGCTCGATCAATTCCTGTTCACCTTCTATAAGGTTTGCCTTTTCCAACTCATTAAACTGAAAATCAAGATAATCACGGTCGGCAATTGCCTGGTTTTCGCGCAAAGTATATTCCTCCAACAAATGCTGCTGCTGTTTGAAAGTATTGAACAATCCTGTATAAGTCCGGAGTAGTGATTGATGGCCTGCCATATTATCAACAATAGCTCGCTGGAATGTAGATTCTCTTAATGCCAATGTCTGATTTTGCGAATGAATATCTACAAGCCGGTCGCCAATTTCCTTAGCCAGTGTAAGAGAAACCGGGGTATCATTTATAAATGCACGGGATTTTCCCTGGGTATTTATTTCCCGCCTGAATATACTTTGCGGTTCAAAATCAATATCATTTGCATCAAAAAGAGGTTCAAGGCTATAACCTGTCAAATTAAATGTTCCTTCAATTATACATTTTTTCGACTTATCCATTAATACCTGCGTATCTGCCCTTTGCCCGAGAATAAGTCCAAGTGCACCAACAAGAATTGATTTACCGGCTCCGGTCTCGCCTGTAATAACCGAAAAACCACTATTGAAGCTGATATCCAGTTTCCTGATCAACACAAAATTCTCGATGGATAAATGCAATAGCATGTAGATAGTTTGTTTACCAGAAACAAAACAAATATATGAATTTGACGGGGATAAATGGAGAAACTAATTGCTGCCCATTATCTTTTGATATTTCGTGCCGTTGGCCGGATCAATTTCTTTGAGGACGGCTATCACTTTGACTTTATCCTGCGGAGAAGCCTGTGAAAAAATATTTATGATCTCATCGCGTTTGGCATCAAGCATTAGCTGAAGCAGGAATAATCCCGGGCGAACACGGTTGGCTTTCTGGAATAATTCAATACAATCAGAAACACCACTCCTTCCAAGTTCAATATTTTCAGTCATAACATCCAGACCCAAACGGTGATAATTATAAAGCCCTTCGCGAATGCCACTGTATGAAGAGTTCTGTAAGTTTTCGACCAACCAATAGCGATTTTTCTGGCTTTCGAACGCCTTCCAGCCTTTTTCCGCAACATTTTGAGCTGTATTTACAATTGCCTGGGCTTTTTCGTAATAAGGTGTTCCTCCATTTTTAGTAAATGTATCACCATCTATCCCCAGAAAGATATTAATGTAAAAAGCAATTACTGAAGTGAGATTTGATGTAAATACATCAGGTGAATATTCCAGGTTTTGCGACTCCAGATAATTGAAGTCGAAGTCTTTATCTACATAATTAAATACTGTAGAGTTGTATGAGGTCTTATAAACAGGGCGCTGAAGCACAAGGTTGAGTTTGCCTTTGAACATATCAGAAGAAACACGCTCATTAATCGTAACAAGAATTGTGCATTCAATTCGTTCCTCAGGCCTGTAAGCTAAGTTTGTCCATTTACGGTTATTCACAAATTCGTAAAGTGCCTGTTGCAAAGTTTGATAAACTTTCTTCTCAGTACCTTCAATTTGAGCTGAGGAAACCTGCACCTGGCAGTTGAACTCCTGGGCACGAAGAATCAATGACAAAGAAGAAAGCAACAACACCAATGCATATTTATACATAAAAGCAGTTTTCATTGTTTTAGGATATGCTCAGTTTGTCAAACTAAATTTAATTGAATCAAAGATATCGCTGGCTAACTGTCGTTTGCTTTTGAGAGGGAATTCCTCCTTTAAGCCATTTTTATTAAAGATTAAAATTTTGTTCGTATCATGCCCGAAACCACTACCTTCATCAGTTGCGGAGTTAAGAATCACAAGGTCAAGATTCTTTTCCTTTAGTTTACCGAGCGCGTTTTGTTCACCATTTTCGGTTTCCAGCGCAAAGCCAACCAGAAATTGACCTGATGCTTTTAATTGCCCAAGGCTTTTTAAAATATCTTTGGTTGGCTCAAGTTCGATACTTAGATTTTGCCCACTCTTCTTTATTTTGTTTTCCGATACATTCTTTGGCTTATAATCAGCAACTGCAGCAGCCATTATGGTGATATCCGATTTAGAGAAATATGTATGACATTCATCAAACATCTGCTGTGCTGTAACAACATTTACCAAATTAATTTGAGGGCAATTTACAATCATATCAGTAGGTCCGGAGATCAGCGTAACAATGGCTCCTCTCGAAGCAGCTTCTTCGGCCAAAGCAAACCCCATTTTTCCACTGGAATGGTTGCCAAGATATCGAACAGGATCAATAGCTTCATGCGTAGGGCCAGCTGTTATCAGCACATTTCTTCCTTTTAGAGATCCTGACGACTGATTAAAATATGCAACCAGTATATTCATAATCTCATCTGGCTCTTCCAGCCTGCCAGCACCGGATAAACCACTTGCCAATTCACCAATTTGTGGCTCAATCAATTTATTTCCAAATGTTTGAAGCCTGGTGATATTAGCCTGTGTTGAAGGATGTTGGTACATATCCACATCCATTGCTGGAGCAAAAAAGACATCACATTTTGCCGCAAGATAAATGGCAGTAAGCAAATTGTCAGTAATACCATTAGCCATTTTAGCAATAGTATTTGCCGATGCCGGAGCAATGAGGTAGATGTCAGCCCAGTTCCCCCAGTCCACATGACTGTTCCAACTACCATCAGCACTGTTAAAAGGCATTGAAAGCACAGCGCTATGAGTAAGAGTAGATAAAGTAAGTGGAGTAACAAAATCAAATGCTGATTGTGTCATTACTACCTTTACTTCGGCCCCTTCCTTAACCAATAAACGGATGAGAAATGGGATTTTGTAAGCAGCAATGCTTCCGGTAATCCCAACGAGTATTTTTTTACCTTGCAGGAGCATACATCAGAACATCAGCAACTGAAATCAGGTTATAACTGATTTTCTTTTAATGGATTCCGGTAAGTAATTTTACCACTTAGAAACTCAGACGTAGCAATAAGCGTAGGTTTTGGAAGATGCTCATAGTATTTGGCAATTTCAATTTGCTCCCTGTTTTCGAATATTTCCTCAAGGTTGTCAGTTGGAGTGGCAAATTCTTCAAGCTTGGAATTAAGCTCCTCTTTCATATCGTGAGCTATCTGATTTGCTCTTTTTGAAAGGATTGAAACAGTTTCATAAATATTGCCGGTTGGCTTGTTAAGGTCAGCCATGTTCCGCGTTACAGCGGTAGTGTCAATTTTCAGCTTTTTGTAATCCATAAGTATAATGTTAATTAATTAATTTCAATTAAGAATTTCATTCTGTGAATCTTTCTGCATCGTACGGGCTTCCTTAATGTACAGGGTTTTCGGAAATGAAGACACCAGGTCGTCATATGATTCAATTGCAGCAGTAAATCTCTCTTTGCGTTTGGTATCAATGCTCTTAGAAGCGTATTTATAATTCGATTTCAGGATGAAATACAACAAATCTTCACGGTGAGGCGTGTCAGGGAAATCCTTGATGATGTTTTTAAATGTAACAATAGCAGCTTTATAATCATTCATCTTGTAGTATAACATTCCAATATCATAGGCTTTCTTTTCAAGTTTAGCCCTGAGTTCGTCTATCAAATCGTTGGCCTTGGATACTTTTTCGCTTGAAGGATACATATTTATAAACAATTGTAGTTCCTTTAAAGCATCCTGTGTACTGGACTGGTCAAGACTGGATCGTGGAGATTCCTGATAATTACAGAAGGCAGCCATATAAGCGCACTCTTCGGCATATGGGCTTTTAGGGTAGCTTGTAGAGAATCGTTTGAAATAGTAGCTTCCCATAAGGAAGTCATTTTGATTGTAATAACAATAAGCGTAAAAATAGGCAATACGTTCTGCTTTCTCTGTCCCTTTAAAAAATGCGCTTAACTGATCGAATAACTGTAGGGCCCTGTAGTAATCCTTCTTTTCATAAAACTTAATGGCTTGTTCATATTTCAGGTCATTATCCGAGCCTTTGAGCAGCTTTTGATATTTACTACAGGAAACCAAAACCAATATAGAGCAAATAAGAAGGGGAAGTACAATCTTTCTATTCATGGCGCAAAATTACAACTTTGTGAGCAATAATGAAACGATGTTTTTAAAGTATTATTATACAATGAATTCGGCTACTTTGAACTGGTTTGTTTCAAGCAGAATAAATTTATTGAATTCTGACTTGTTCTTGATCCATTGAATGCAATAGAATGGAAGCTGGGAATCTGATTTCTTAACATAGATATTTTTTGCAATTTTATAGTCCCGGTTGACGGGGTATGCCTCATAATCACGATTTTCAATTACAAAGACAATTGAATGCAAGTAGCTGGTAAATTGAACACAAAAAATAAATAACTAAAATTCTACAAAGCGAGATAGCATGAACAGCGGATTAGAGAACCATTAAAACATGAAAAAAGTCAGATTATTAACCTGTAATTAAACTAGTTGCAAAATCAACTAAAATATTCTTCGACACTGGAAGGCATACTCTGCTATAATTTATAATTTTGCATGCGTTAACTAACTGACTTAATATATAAAATTTACAACAATGGATATTTTTGAAAAGCGGATTGCAAACCTTGGACCCATAGGTATGTGGGCTTCTAAAGGCGATGGCTATTTTATGTTTCCTAAGCTTGAGGGCGAAATTTCTAATAAAATGATCTTCCGCGGGAAAGAGCGTTTGGTATGGAGCCTGAATAATTACCTTGGACTTGCCAATCATCCTGAAGTTAGAAAAGCTGATGCCGATGCATCCCGCGAATGGGGATTGGCATACCCGATGGGTGCACGAATGATGTCGGGACAAACTAAATACCATGAGCAATTGGAGCAGGAACTGGCTGCCTTTGTTGGGAAAGAAGATGCTTTCCTGCTCAATTTTGGTTATCAGGGAATGACATCAATTATTGATTCGTTGGTTGACAGGAACGACGTTGTTGTGTATGACTCTGAAGCACATGCCTGTATTATTGATGGTTTAAGGATGCATTTAGGCAAACGCTTTGTATATCCTCACAACAATATTGAGAATCTCAGAAAGAATCTGGAACGCGCTAAAAAAATGACTTCAATCAGTGGTGGCGGGATCCTCGTGATTACCGAAGGTGTGTATGGAATGTCAGGTGACCTTGGAAAGTTGAAAGAGATTGTAGATTTGAAAAAGGAATTCAATTTCAGGTTACTCGTAGATGATGCTCATGGATTTGGAACAATGGGTGCTACCGGTGCTGGTACTGGTGAAGCTCAGGGAGTGCAGGATGGAATTGACGTTTACTTTGGCACTTTTGCCAAGGCAATGGCTGGTATAGGTGCTTTTGTGGCAACCCGTAAAGATATCGTCTTTTATTTAAGATATAATATGCGGTCTCAAATATATGCGAAATCATTACCAATGCCAATAGTAATAGGATCGCTTAAACGACTTGATCTTATACGCACCCAGCCTCAGTTAAAAAAACAGTTGTGGACAATAGTTAACGCTCTGCAAAGCGGGCTTAAGGAAAATGGCCTTAATATCGGCAATACGGAATCACCTGTAACACCTGTTTTTCTCAATGGTGGAGTGGTCGAAGCAACCCAGCTAACAATTGATTTGAGGGAAAACTATAATATATTCTGTTCTATCGTTGCATATCCTGTTGTACCAAAGGGTATTATAATGCTACGACTCATCCCGACAGCTGTTCATACATTGGAAGACGTTAATTATACGATAAGTGCTTTTTCTGACATTAAGGCTAATCTTGTATCAGGGAAGTATTCCTCGGGAATTTTTCCGGATTTCACAAAGTATTGATACTATTACTATCGAAGAAGAGAAACCTGGGAATTTTCCAGGTTTTTTTTACTTTTGTGTGAACAACAAGTTAATATTAATTCTAAAAAGTTAGATTTGTACTTGAGAAATTGAAGTGAGATGCAAAAATTCAGCCTGAAAGTATCTTCAAGTATTGTTGTAAATTCTACTGCCTACTTCATTCTTTCTTACATTGTTATCTATTTCTTGCAGCAGTTAATTACAGCTTTGACTGCTCTGCATTTCGACATTGATTCAGTCATTCATTTTAATGAAATCGATTTTCTGATAAGGGGTGATGACTGGACATTTGATGCTGTTAAAATTGTTTTTAGTGTAGCAGTTGTTTTTTCGCTGATTTCAGCTTTGGTCTGCTTGATCGTTTACTTAAGAACGCTTGAATTTGACGGCCTGCTGCGGCTATTTTTTCTCTGGGGATTTCTTCACAGTATTAACAACGTTATCGGAGGGATTTTAATTGGTGCATTTATTGGCGAAGGACCTGGCTATGTCCTATCTTACATATATATGACTGATACTTCAAATTTATTTATCGCTTTGTTTGGCGTTTTCTTTTTGCTTGGGATAGGCACAGCTATGGCAAAACCAATGCTTTTTACTGCCAATTCATATTATAACAGTCAACGGCCTGAGGTGCGTTTCGCTTTTACTATGCAGCAGTTCATATTGCCTTTCATTATTGGTAATACATTACTTATTATTGCAAAAACTCCTATCGTGAGTTTTGAAATTCTTCTTATGGCTCCATTTTTCCTATTACTCCTCCCAGTATTATTTTTATCCTGGTCATTCACTGAGTTCTATTTTGACGAGAATCCAAAAAAAATAGTTATTAATTGGACGTTATTCTTCATCTCTATCAGCTTTTTCCTTTTGATAGCGATTGGGTTGCATAAGGGATTGAGAATCTCTTGAAGAATTAATATTCAATACGGAAAAGAATAAGCTTTAGGATTAATGTCTGGTATTAAAGCACAGGAAGTGAAGAGTCAACATCCTTGGCCCATTGGTAAATGCCTCCTTCAAGAATATAGATATTCCGGCGTTTTGCCTTTTCCTTGAGGTATAGAAAAACTTGTTCGCTTTTCATCCCATATTGACAGTAAATAATTACATCACCTTCTGAAGGGAATTTATCAAGGTTATCAGGGATGGATATCTGGGGAACAGAAACAGCCCCAGGTAAATGGCATTCAGCGAATTTACTTCCATCGCGGGTATCAATAATGCAAAACACTTCTCCTTTATCCAGTTTCGCTTTCAGATCAGCAGGAGTTATATAGCGCATAACATTTTAAATTGATCTTTGCTCTAAAATAATAAAGGTTCAGGCAGTAAATATACTGCCTATTTTTATGTCAATGGTAATTCAATAAAAACAAAAAAGGAGTGTTACCACTCCTTTTTTGTTGCGAGATAGTCAAAAGACTATTTCTTTTTGGCTTCTTTAATGAGACCTTTTGCAATCGAATCTGCATGAGCAGTTACTTTTGCAACTGAGTCAGCCAATTTAACTGAATCTGCAAGCTTCTGTGCATCCATCTGAATCTGGTTCAGTGAATCGGCGATACGTGTTGAATCAGCCTTAGCTTGTTCAGCTTTCTGTTCGGCGCTGGGTCCGCATGCTACGAATGTTACCATTCCAGCAACTACTAATAATGACAATACTTTTTTCATGTTGCGTTATTAATTAAAAAACGTGGCAAAAGTATGCATTTTTATATTGCAAGAAAAATATTTTTACCTTAATTTGATAAAAAAAGATATTCACAAATTAAATTACTGATTATTAATATGTTGTAATTGAAAAGTTAATAAATACTTTTATGCGCTTCTATAAAATTACCACATTATATTAATCCATCTGCAATTTTTTAGCAGATATTAAAGATTCAGGGCATTAATAAATCAAGTAACTTTGGGCAAAATCCTTGCCAATGGCAATTTGTTTATTTACTGAATTTTAGATTTTTCACACTGAACTTTATATGCCTTTGTTCCAGATTGATTTACCCTCATTGCCTTTTACCAACCCGGTGCATATTTTTACCCTTGTATTGCTAATTGTACTCTTAGCCCCGATAATTTTTAAAAAATTTCGTATTCCTGGAATTGTCGGACTGATTATAGCTGGGATTTTTGTTGGTCCGCATGGCTTTGGGTTTCTGGACCAAACCAGCGGCATTAAGCTGTTTTCAACCGCCGGGCTTCTTTATTTGATGTTTCTTGCTGGTTTGGAACTTGACCTTAAAGACTTTAAAAAGCATCAGGATCGCAGCTTGGTTTTTGGTTCTCTCACATTCTTTATTCCTCTTGGATTCGGATTTATTGCTTCTTATTATTTTCTTCATTTTTCATTTGTCTCATCGCTATTGCTGGCCAGCATGTTTTCCACACATACTTTAATCTCTTATCCTATTGCCAGTCGTCTTGGTATAACAAGAAACGAAGCTGTAACGCTTACAATTGGAGGAACCATCATAACTGATACAGCTGTACTACTTATGCTTGCTGTAATTTCGGCTACAACCAAAGGTGAGCTTGGCCTTATTTTCTGGCTAAGGATTACTGTTTTATTAGCATTGTTTGTCTTTATTATTCTATGGGGTATTCCGCGAATAAGCCGATGGTTCTTTAAGCACCTTGAGAGCGACAGTGCCTCCCAATATATTTATGTGATAAGTGTAGTATTTTTATCCGGTATATTGGCTGAAATGGCTGGAATAGAACCAATTATAGGTGCATTTTTAGCTGGACTAGCTCTCAACAGGCTTATTCCCCGTACATCTGCACTCATGAACAGAGTTGTTTTTATTGGTAATACATTTTTTATTCCCATTTTTCTTCTAAGCGTAGGAATGTTAGTCGATTACAGCATTTTTTTTAAAGGAACAAAAGCATTGATTTTCTCAGGAACACTTGTTTTTATTGCTTTATTCAGTAAATATGCTGCAGCGTGGCTCACTCAAAAGATTTACGGGTACACCCGGATTGAAAGAAGTGTAATCTTTGGGCTCAGCGTATCTCATGCTGCAGCTATTATTGCTGTTGTTCTTGTTGGATATAACTTACATCTTGTTGATCTTAGTGTTTTGAATGGAACTATTCTCATCATTCTTGTTTCCTGCCTTTTAAGTTCTTTCATAACAGAAATATATGGCAGAAAGCTGGCCATTGCTGATGCCGGACGCCTGCCTTCTAATGATGAAACTGTTGAAAAGATATTGGTTCCGGTATCTAATCCTTTGACAATAGAAAGCCTTATGGATTTTGCTTTGATTGTTAAGGAGCCAACTCATCACCATCCAATTTACATGCTCACTGTTGTGCCGGACGACGAAAAAGCCAGAGAACAAATTGTGTTAAACAACAAAATGTTTGAATCGGCAATCCTTCATGCAGCTGCTACTGACAACACCTTACAACTGGTATCGAGAGTGGATTTGAATGTAGTTACAGGAATTACCAGGGCAATTAAAGAACTAATGATTTCGAAGGTTATTGTTGGGTGGAATGGAAAAGCAAACACAACCAATTTTATATTCGGAAGTTTACTTGATAATTTGATTACAAGGTCCGAACTAATGACTTTTGTTGTTAAGATAGAGAAGCAACTAAATACATTCCGCCGTATAATAGTAATAGTTCCTCAAAATGCAGAATGGGAAATTGGTTACACTTCCTGGATAAATGTCGTTCAAAAGATTTCCCTGTATAATAATGCCGATATTATTTTTTATGGTGCACCTGATACTCTTAAGTCAATTGGCTCTTCCATAGGTCCCTTGAAGATCGGTACTATGATTTCGTTCCGCGATGTAGATCAAAACTTTGACATGGATGGTCTTGAAGGTGATGTTCTGCCTGATGATCTCATCATAATTATTACTGCCAGGCATCGCACATTATCCTACAACCATCATTTGGATTCAATTCCCAGGCAACTTTCCCGAAATTTCCAACAGAATAGCTTTATCATCATTTACCCGGAGCAAAAAGTTGAAGAAGCCGAAAATATGAGTTCCCACCTCGAAGGTTTAGATGCATCCCCAATCAAAGAAAATATCGATAGGATATCAGATATTAGCAAAAAGTTAAAACGTAAACTTAGGGGAAATCATCATGTTTGATTTTGTGAAGTTCCTTTTAAAAAATTAATAAAATTTAATGACAGCCCATCCTCCACTGGCAGAACAATTGCGGCCTCAATCACTCGATGAGTATATTGGCCAACAGCACCTTGCCGGACCAAATGCAATACTGCGCAAAGCAATCGAATCAGGTAATATCCCTTCCATGATTTTATGGGGCCCGCCTGGAGTTGGAAAAACAACACTTGCATCTATTATTTCTAATACATTAAATCGGCCTTTTTATACTTTAAGTGCTATAAGTTCAGGTGTTAAAGAAGTACGCGATGTTATCGATAAAGCGCGCGCCCAGGAAGGACGTGCTATCCTTTTTATTGATGAAATTCATCGTTTTAGCAAATCACAACAGGATTCGCTGCTAGGCGCAGTTGAAAAGGGTATCATCACGCTAATTGGTGCTACAACTGAAAATCCTTCGTTTGAGGTAATTTCTCCATTATTGTCTCGCTGCCAGGTATATATCCTTAAAAACCTTTCACGAAAAGATCTTGAAGACATACTATCTCATGCTGTTGAAGTGCTGGCAGCACAGTTTAGTATTCAAATAGAAATTCAGGAGATTGAGGCATTAGTCCGAATTTCAGGCGGTGACGCCCGCAAACTTATCAATGCCATTGAATTGATCGTTCAATCGGCAAATCCGAATGAGAAAATACTGACTGTTACTAATAGCATGGCCATGGAAGTAATTCAGCAAAACCTGGCTATATATGACAAAGGTGGCGAGATGCACTATGATGTCATTTCTGCCTTTATCAAATCATTGAGGGGAAGTGATCCTAATGCTGCTGTGTATTGGCTGGCTCGGATGATTAATGGTGGAGAAGATTTACTTTTCATTGCCCGCCGAATGGTAATCCTTGCTTCTGAAGACATTGGTAACGCTAATCCGAATGCGCTTTTGATGGCCAACACATGTTTTGATGCAGTAAATAAGATAGGCTTTCCTGAAAGCAGAATTATCCTTTCGCAGACAGCGATATACCTTGCTTGTTCGCCAAAAAGCAACGCTTCTTATATGGCTATTGAAAATGCTTTAGAAAAAGCCCGCATTGATGGAGACCTGGCTGTTCCTCTTCATATCCGCAATGCACCAACACGGCTGATGAAAGAAATCGGATATGGAAAGGATTACAAATACGCACATAGTTATAAGGAAAACTTTATTGCTTTAGAATTTTTGCCGGAGCAACTAAAAGGAACAAAGTTTTATGATCCTCAGGATAATCCCCGCGAAAATGAGTTCAGGGAAAAACTTCGCAGAAACTGGAAAGAAAAGTATGGCTATTAAGCCTTTATAAGTACTTCAGAAGCTATAAGTCTAAATCAACGAAGATAGATAGCCATATCAGGGAATAGACTATTAGTTGTTATTTCAAATCCTTTTCCAAGGAAGAAGAAAAAAAACAATTCAATAAGTATTACAAGAAAAATGAAGCCAACTCTCTTTTCGAGATGAATTTCATATAATTCATGAACTCCGTACCATAATATATATAAGGTATAAACAGCGAAAACATACATTCCTATTGGTACAAGCAAACGCAAAACAGGATGCAGATAAACGAAAAATGTTGCTACGAGTAAAGGAGTATAAGCATATACAACAAGTTTGTAAGTATTGATTAAGTCATTTTTGGCACCAAACCCAGGTGTTAGTTTATTGAGGATTATTGCGCTAAGAAATATTACCAGGTAAGACATTGCAATCCATGAAACGAAGTTATATAAAGGAAACAGAAACATGAACCATGAAAACCCCCAATAACTTTGGATTGCAAAGATGCTTCCTATAGTTTTGCCTATCGCGCTGAATATTATTACAGGCAATGCGTAATTATAAAACAGCATCTTAGTCGTCATGGGAGTATCTCTGATTACACGCCATTCGAAGCTTGGAAGTATCATCAGGAGCATAGCCTGACGTAATGCGGATATCAGTTTCATGAATTTCTTTCCATATTTGTACTTGATTAAAACGCCCAAAGAGCCTGCTTAGTATGCTAACTTACTCAAGAATTATTGATTTCAGGCTACCGGTCTTACTATGTAAGCGCAAAGAGGAGAAATTACCTGTTGGAACCGAAGTAATAATCCCAAGTTGGTTAACTGCGAATTCTGCTTCAAGTTTTGTTTGCCCGCCGATTTTTATAAATACATTGGCAATATCAGGAATGCAATAGTAAAACCCACGCGAACGTTTTTCATCCTGGTTCTGTGTTTTTAAATATTCAGATACAGCTTTTATCATACCTTGTGCTTCCACAACAATCGTAACCGGATCGCCAGAACCTGATTTTTCATTTACACCTTTCATTTTTGAAAATTTGCACAATGTAGCCGTTTGTTCTGATTCTCCAGCTTTTGGAATAAAACTATAACTAACATCGATGCATGACGTTGAAGTTAGCCCCTGAAAAAGCGCGAGGTATTCATCCTTAAGTTTATCTATTTTATCGCACATGTATTCGATACTGGCTTTTTCGTAACCTATTTCCTGATAACCTGTTAGAAGATTAAGCTTACTTTCGTCAAGTTTAAGAATATAGTCAGCGGCGTCTTTCGCTTTTTGCTCAATTGTTTTTTCGCTGGATGCCTTCCTGAACACCTTTTGCTCAATGGTTGATGTATCTGCACTTACGCGGCGGATAATAGTATCAACACGCTCAAACCACGATGGATTAAGAATATCGGCAAAAGTACTTACAGGCTCAAGCTGTTGTGCTGTTACTTTGGAGTTTTTCGGCTTCGACAAATCCTTAGCATCCTGAAGGATTCCTGATTCCGACAAGTACATTTCAATAGCTTTGTTTTCTTTAGAGGCCTTATCATCAAGTTCTACAAAAAAGAATTGCTCCGGATTTGGTTCTGCAACCGTTGTAATGCCGATTTCTTTTATTTCGTATTCAGCGCTGTTAGATAGTACACCATTAGTAATACCGAGGTACTTATCAGCGTAATCAGCATAAGGGCCCTTAATCTTTTGAATCTTATTAATTTTTAACGCCACCTGGAATACTGTCCGTGGCAAGGAGTAAAAAACTCCGTCTTTGTCTGTACCGCTCTTGCTACCAATTACATGGAGCACATTAACCTGGGAATACGCTATTTCCGGCACAAAAATTATGACAAAACCTGCCAGTATTATCAATGTCTGCGAAATCAATTTTCTATTGAACATATGTGTATATATTAATTGATCCTCAAAAATACGCTTTTCCCTGAATTGAGGAGATTGAACCTGTTTTCTTCCATCTTAACGATTGACAATTCTTCAAACTGAGGTTAATTTTATGAAATAATCAAACCGTAACCTCCAACTCACTAAATTTGCACCAAGTAAAAAGTTCTTCAATGAAAAATATTTGCTTTGTTTTGCCAGCTATCCTTTTAATCTGGGTTCTGATATCCGGTTGTGGAAACCACGCCGGCCCGCAAAACGATCTGAATAGTAAGTTAAAAGGTAGAATCTCAATTTCAGGGGCATTTGCGCTATATCCAATTACTGTAAAATGGGCCGAAGAATTTCAGAAACTTCATCCCAACGTGCAAATAGATGTTTCAGCTGGAGGAGCTGGTAAAGGAATGACAGATGCCTTATCGCAGATGATTGATATAGGAATGTTTTCCAGGGGCGTAAGCGAAGAAGAAATTCGCAAAGGAGCATGGTTTATTGCTCTTACCAAAGATGCAGTACTACCAACTATTAATGCAGAAAATCCTTATTTAAAAGAAATTAAATCAAAAGGCTTAACCCGTGAAAATTTTGCCACGTTGTTTCTCGACAATTCAGCACTTACCTGGAATCAATTGGTAAATAATGCCAGAGCTGATAAAATAAATGTATATACCCGTTCCGATGCTTGTGGGGCAGCCGAAATGTGGGGCAAATATCTTGGCAAGGATCAGGAAAGCCTTGAAGGTGTTGGTGTATTTGGCGACCCTGGGATGGCTGATGCCGTTAAAAGTGATAAATTTGGCATTGGTTACAATAATGTAATATATGCTTATGATATCAGCAGTCGGAAAGTATATCCCGGGATGGATATCATTCCAATTGATATTAACGGAAATGGCACGATAGATAAAGAAGAGGATTTCTATAATACCTTGGATGACATCATGAATGCCATTCGCCAAGATAAATATCCGTCCCCTCCTGCGCGTGATTTGTATTTTGTTTCAAAAGGAAAACCTCAAAACATTGCCGTAATTGAATTCATTAAATGGATTCTTGGAGATGGTCAGAAATACGTGAATGAGGCTGGATATGTGGCCCTTTCACCAGAAAAAATCCAAAATGAATTAATGAAATTAAAGTAATAGTGCCACTCCGTTTTTTTTCTGTCAAGAGGCATCTGAGGAACAAGATGCACAATACATGGATGCTGATTTGCCTCCTGCTTGTTATTCTTTTGCCATTTATTTTAGGTATCGGCCTTTATTGGAAATCAGCACCTATCCTTGAAGAACATTCTATTTTTAATTTATTGTTTTCTAAGGATTGGCGCCCTCTTTCCGGGAAATTTGGCTTCTACCCTTTTATCATCAGCTCGCTATGGGTTACTTTGATTGCATTGCTCATTTCAGGGCCAATATGCCTGCTCACAGCAATTCATCTTACGCAATATGCCAAACGTTGGGTACTTCGCTTTATGCACCCTGTAATTGATATTCTGGCGGGTATTCCTTCAGTTATTTTCGGTGTTTGGGGGATCCTTGTTATTGTCCCGTTTATTTCCAATTATGTTGCACCATTTTTCGGCAAACAAACTTCAGGGTATAGTATAATCAGTGGATCTATTGTACTTTCTGTTATGATTATACCTTTTATCCTGAATATTCTTATTGAAGTTTTTAAGACGATACCTGAAGAGTTAACAGAAGCTTCGCTTTCGCTGGGAGCAACCCGTTGGCAAACTATTAAACAGGTATTGCTACGTAAAGCCTTCCCCGGAATTATATCGGCTATGGGGCTTGGTTTGTCCCGTGCATTTGGTGAAACAATTGCTGTTCTTATGGTAGTTGGTAATGTTGCACACATTCCCCGCGGGGTTTTTCAGCCAGGTTACCCTTTACCGGCCTTAATTGCTAATAACTACGGTGAAATGATGTCGATCCCGATGTATGATTCGGCATTGATGCTTGCGGCACTTGTGCTTTT
>CAZEDO010000036.1:25886-31954 GCA_964511085.1 uncultured Lentimicrobiaceae bacterium | reverse complement strand
CATCAGGTTTGGCACCATCGCGGCAACTCCTGATGAAATAAGGAACCTGCTCAACAGAAGATACAGCGAATTTATGGAATTACTCAAGCAGTTCGAAAATAAAGTAGAGCTCAATGTGAGGGGAACCTGGAAAAATATGGCAATGATTTACAAGGAGATTGACAAGGAACATGTTGACATTCAAAATTTAAGGGCAGAAATAGAGAAACTTGAAGATAAGGAAAAAAGAAATTTGAAGATTGAAGAAGCCGGTAAGTTAGTTGAGCGCGCGCTTATTGATAAAAAGGAGAATGAATCAGGAAAAATAATCGATGCCTTTCGCAAATCAGTATTCGAATATAAACATAACAAAACAAGCGGAGATGCCATGTTTATTAATACTGCATTCCTGGTAAACAGTGGCAGAGAAGTAGAATTCGACAACATCATGGCCGACATTGGTACTAAGTATGAGGATCGTAGCGATTTTGTATATACCGCACCATTACCAATTTTTAATTTTATTGATCTTAAAATATTTCCCGAAAAATGGGAACTCTGATGAATAAATAACAACATCTTGCAAATTATGGAAAATGGAGTTGAAATACCGAAAGAAGGAAAATACATTTATGGGCTTATCAGACATGCAGACCCAATTGATTATGGCCCGATTGGTATGGGAAAACGCGCTGACCTGGTTTACGGGATAAATTATAATGGTATCACTGCCATCGTCAGCAATTCGCCAATCATGATATACGAAGCCCGTCGGGTAAACATGATTACCCACGAAAAAGTGCTTGAGGAGGTAATGAAACAATTTACGGTTCTACCGGTCAGATTCTCAACCATCTCCGAACATTGTGATGATAGCGGAATCCTGAAAATCATCGAAAAGGATTATAAAAAATTCGATGACTTACTCACCAAGATGGAAGGCAAGAAAGAACTGGGTCTTAAAGTGCTAGCACAGGAAACTGCTATATATGAGAGTATCGTTGAAAAATACAACGAAATCAGTTCATTAAGAGCAAAGCTGATAAATATGCCTATCGACAAAACCCATTACCAACGAATGAAAATTGGCGAAATGGTGGCTGAAGCACTTAAAAAGGAGACAGAGAATTATAAAAATATTATCCTCGAAGTTTTAAATCCTTTTACAGATGATATAAAAATAAACGACAACTATGGAGAGATGATGATCCTAAATGCTGCATTTCTAATCAAAAACATATCTGAACCCTCGTTTGACAAGGCTGTGATTGATTTAGATGAAAAATATGGTCACTTTATGACCTTCAAATATGTAGGTACTTTGCCACCCTATAATTTTGTTAATCTTGTAATTAAAACGAAAGGAGTTTAAAGTGTTTTTAATCGACGACATTCTGTTAGCACCTCTAAAAGGAGTAATATTTATTGCAGAAAAAATTAATGAGGTTATTGAGAAAGAAACATCAGATGAAGGTGCCATTAAAGAAAGATTAATGGCTTTACAGCTGAAATTTGAGATGGATGAAATTACTGAAGAAGAATACGATGAAAGAGAAGATGAACTATTGAAATTATTAGGAAATATAAGAGAAGCGAAACAAAAATAAGTTGATAGGTTTATTAGTTGATAAGTTAAAAGGATATTACATGAAATGGCCATGGTTGTACAATCACCAACCGGGAATGATATTAAACTTCACCATGGCGTATTCCATCTGACCTTTAAAAAACAAATTATAAACAGATGAAACTAACGAATTAACCGATAAACCTATCAACCAATCAACCCATAAACCCATCAACCAATAACCCCATCAACCAATATCCAGGAGGACAAAAATGAGCAACATTATTGATGTAAAAAAGACTGTAGTGCAGTTCCTGAAAGAGAACATTAACTGTTATGATGTGACGGTTATAAAAATTGAAAAAGTTAAAGATATATGGAGCGCCGTAGCAGAAGTATATGAAGACGATTCATTTCTAAAATCAATGAACCTACCACCAAAACAGG
Source organism: uncultured Lentimicrobiaceae bacterium (assembly GCA_964511085.1). GTDB lineage: Bacteria > Bacteroidota > Bacteroidia > Bacteroidales > DASVHX01 > DASVHX01. The sequence goes on along the minus strand of CAZEDO010000036.1, from coordinate 29,961 downwards.
TACGGCTTTTTTATTCAGTTAAAGTGGATGAAACACTTGAAATTACATCCTTCGAGCGGCTTAACTCCTTTGAAGGAATAGGTAGCTCAGATGAATAATATCAATAATAAATTTTGCTTATTCAACTAATAATGAGTGATTTGATATATGTTTATTGCATTTCAGACAGTCCTTATAAGCCCGGTCAAAACATTAAGTTCAAAGGTTTGAAATCTCTTGTGTTCAACAATTATTACGTTATCGTAAAGTTTGTTTCCAGGAGCGAGTTTTCCGAAGAAAACTTTAAAAGCCATTTATCAGATATTCAGTGGCTGGAATCGAATGCCAGGGAGCATATAGAGGTTATTAATACAATAATGGAAAATAATACAGTGATCCCATTTAAATTCGGCACAATCTTTAATGCTGAAGAAAGTTTACAAAAGTTCATTGCCGATTATTCTGATTCATTGATTAAAAATTTCAATCATATTAAAGGAAAGGAAGAATGGTCGGTTAAAATTTATTGCAATCGCAGAGCTTTGTCTAGCCAAATTGATAAACTGAGTGAAGAAGCTGCTGAACTGGAAAAACAGATATTTGCAAGTTCGCCAGGCAAAGCCTTTTTGCTGAAAAGAAAAAAATCAGACCTGATAGAAAACGAAATGGATCAGCTTTGTAAGACCTATGGCCAGAAATATTTTGAAGAACTGAAAAATCTGAGCGACTCTATCAGCCTCAACAAGCTGCTCCCGAAAGAATTTACAGGAAGAGAAGATTCAATGATTCTTAATGCTACATTTCTTATCAGTAAAGACAAATTGGCTGATTTTACAAGTTCAGTCAGCGCACTAAAAAAAAAGGATGAAAACTCTGGATTTTTTATTGAAACAATAGGACCGTGGCCACCATTTAGTTTTATCTCCATAAAAGAAAAATAGTAATGCATGATAATGTTATTGACCAGTCGAAAGACATAACTATACTTGAGTTACTCGACAGGGTATTGAACAAAGGTGTTATTCTTACAGGAGATATTGTAATTTCAGTTGCAGATGTTGATCTTGTGTATTTGGGTGTTAAGCTATTGTTAAGCTCGGTTGAAACTATGGAGCAGTTAAAATCAGGGAGGTTGATAACGGATGAGGAAATGAGGTAGTTGTTGATGGGTTGATAGGCTGACTGGTTGATGGGTTGACTGGTTGATAGGTTCATGGGTTGATGGGGTGTTGTGAGTAAAGTCACCCTGAGCGGAGTCAAAGGGTTAGTCGAAGGGATTCTAATCAAAACCAATTCACCAGGCTCAGATTTCTACTTGGCTCAATCTGACAGAAGGAAGGGGAATCCTGTTATTTGAATGCTGTCTTCTGAAATTCTTTCACCCTGAGCATAGTCGCACTGAGAAGCCTGCACTGAGCGAAGCGGTTGTGGAGTCGAAGGGTTAGCATAAGGGATATCCTATATAATGCAAATTTACGGTTGGACTCAGAAATTGGAGAGTTTGGCAAATATTGAGGAAACATTTCAGCCCATCAACTTTAAACCTATGAAACGAATGCAACATTGAAATGGAGAAGCTGATTTATGCCATAGTATCTGTAAATAGTGATCCTGAAAAGTTAAATGAGCTTCTATCAGGGATGAAAGGCATTGCGGGTTCTGACATATATGCTGTTCCTATACACGAAATTACAGCAGTTGTAAGTGACATGAAAAGAGCTGATCTGATTACAGATAAATCTCATGCCATCGAATATGCAAGCGTCATTGAAATCCTGACAAAACAATTTACTCTCATTCCCATGCGATTTGGTTCTTTTCTGAAATCGACCGGTGCAATTACTAAAATGCTCGAAACAAACTACTATGAATTTCAGCAAACCCTTCAGAAAGTGGAAGGTAAGTTTGAATTTGGGCTCAAGGTGTTTTGTGATCCTGAAATATTGAAGACAGAACTAAGGTCAAAATCAGAAGTACTTGTTCAGACTGCAGCCAACCCTGATCCGGAAATCAAAAATTCAGTTTACCGGGAATACATAAATAGAAAACTTAAAGAGCACAGGCTTGAGGAATTGATGCTGACTTATGTTGATAAGGTCATTTCTGATATTACTGGAACACTTGTTCGTTTGGATGCAATCAATAAATTTAACAGAATGGGTACTCCAACAAATATCATTGATGCATATTTTTTACTTAAAAAAGAAAAGAAAGAAGAATTGATTCAGATGTTTGGGGATATGCAAAACCAATATCCCGCATTAAATTTAATCCTTACCGGACCCTGGCCTCCTTATAACTTTGTTGACATAACTATAAATTAATCAGAATGATAAATGAAAATAAAATCCTATTTAATACCGGATCGCTCGATGAACTTTCGGAGGAGATAGGGAAACTAACAAGCAATACTGAATCCAGGTTAAAGCTCACCCCCAACAACGCTGATTCAGGGCTTGCAAAACTGGTACTGACCCTGATAGAACTTATCAGAAAATTAGTTGAGAAACAGGCAATGCGACGAGTTGATGGCGGGTCGTTAACTGAAGAGGAGATTGAACGGCTTGGGGAAACCCTTATGAAGCTGGAAATGAAAATGGAGGAATTGAAAAAACATTTTAACCTCACCGACAGGGATCTGAACATTAATCTGGGTCCTTTGGGAGATTTAATGTAGTCAATGATATTTACTACCTTACCCCTATGAATGATTGCCCGGCTAAAGTTGTCTTAACTATGCATCCGGCAATTTAACAAATGAAAAGTCGAAAAAGGATCCTATTTCAGATGTTTAGACCTATAATGCAATAAATAACCCTTCCGGAGAATAAATGTTTGGACTCTCGCAAGTCTGTACTCTCTCAGCGAAATTAGAGAATGTAATAAATATTCATTCCTGTAAATGAAGTCCTTACCTTCAGCACAACGAACTACCTGCTTTCAAAGCTTTCGAAACCAATAATCCAATGTGAACAGATCACTTTTTGGACATGTACACTATTATCAATATATTTGTGCTAAAGGATTTCTTCAAAATTACCATGAACAAATAGAAGAAACCTCATGAATCAGTATCCTTATGAGAAAATAAAGACGAAACGTCAGCAGGCATATTGAGCCATTCTAAATCAATTAACAGATATCATCAACTAATACTTAACAAAAGAAAGGAGCATAAAATGAATAATAATTTTAAATTCGGCGAGGATGTTGAAGGTTATAACATCCCTGTTTTAAATGAACGGGAAATACGCGCAGCAGCGGGAATACTATTTGTATTGATGTTTATATCCATTTTCACGGCGGCTGCTTTGCAGGACTTTCTGCTATTAAAGTATGCCGTTGTAATATTCCTTACAGATATACTGATCCGGGTATTAATTAATCCCCGTTTTTCGCCTACATTAATCATCGGGCGATTGATTGTGAGCAACCAAACGCCGGAATACGTGGGGGCAAAGCAAAAAAAGTTTGCCTGGATAATTGGTATAGTATTGGCCGCCATCATGTTTATCCTGGTGGTAGTAGTTAATTCCTATAGCCCCATAACAGGATTAATCTGCCTGATTTGCCTTATATTCTTGTTCTTCGAATCGGCGTTTGGTATTTGCCTGGGATGTAAATTTTACAACCTGTTTTATAAAGAAAAAGCCCAGCACTGCCCTGGCGAAGTTTGTGATGCAAAATCAAAACAAGCGATTCAAAAAACATCGAAGATCCAGTTGCTGATTGTTGCCGGATTTATCGTGTATATTGTTGCAACTGTCTTATTATTTAACGATACTTTTCGTGTAAAACCCTTTGACTTGTTTGGGATAAATAGTTCTGAGCAAACAAAATAAAGCATCTGTTGGCAGAAGTGAGTCTGTGGCTTAAGTGTTTGTAAGTCGCGTAAATGAGAAGCCCTAATGAAACACGTTGGTGCTATGGCTTGCGATGTGCTCAGTTATCAGGTTTACTCCTATGCTCAAACAAGTCTATCCACACACAGCAAAATCATCACAAGCAGGTAAAAGATATTTATCCTCACAAACGAGGCTCTAACCTGGAGTTCAGCCTGCCGCCTGCCAACCAGGTTTGCAAAACTGGCAACCAG
>CAZEDO010000036.1:0-25786 GCA_964511085.1 uncultured Lentimicrobiaceae bacterium | reverse complement strand
TAACCTGGAGTTCAGCCTGCCGCCTGCCAACCAGGTTTGCAAAACTGGCAACCAGGCCAAGCGATAAGGCAATTAAAATCCACCCGCCCCAGGTGCTTTGCATAATCTTATAATGGGTTAAAAGCATGGCTGAAACCGCTGTTGCAGCTATCCAAACAAATGTGAGTCGTTTGATCTGCACATGCGTGAACAGAGCCGTTATGGAAGGGAATCCTGCCATTTCGTATTCTTTGCCGTATTTCAGGAGGATGAGCCAAAAATGAGGTATCTGTCCGATAAAGAAGAAAAAGGCGATCATGAGTGCCCTGGGGTCCGTGAGCGAGCCTCCTGCGGCTACCCATCCTGCCAGCGGAGGCAAGGCGCCAACCACCGAGCCTGGAACAACGGCGAATGCGGTAGCGCGTTTGAGGTAGGTGTAAATTCCGTTGTACCAGATAAATGTTGAAAGGCCCACAACCAACGTGAGCCAGCCCGAGCCAAGTCCCAGAACAAGTGAACCAGCCAGGAAGAAGGCCATTGAAATAAACAGTGCATTTGCTTTACTTATCCGTCCTGAAGGAATCGGTCGGCGGAATGTACGTTTCATCCTGCTGTCCATTTCACTTTCCTGCACCTGGTTTAGTGCTGATGAGCCGGAAGCAAGAAGAAATATTCCTGCAGCGGGCAAAATAACACCACTGTCTATTGCTCCTTTGCAGAGGATGTATCCTGTAAAAGTAGTTAGGGCAACAGGAATTGAAATGCGGATTTTTCCTAATTCCGTGACGAGTTTCAGGTATGTTGCTATCGGGTTATTTGTCACTCAGCGTTTTAATGTATTCAATAACTTGTTTAATATCATCGTTGCTGAGCTGACCTTTGTACGAAACCATCTGTCCTTCCTTAAAGCCCTGCACAATATCGGCTGTCGGGTCGTTGATAGAACGGGCAATATACTCATCGTCAACAGTTATTTCGTGTTCCTTGCCAGCAGTAGTGACTATCACTTTATGCCCGTAAATGCCTTTGAAGGATGGGCCAACCAGTTTGGAACCATCAATGGTATGGCAGGCAACACATCCTTTAGTCTCGGTAATGGTTTTGCCAATAGCACCGGGTTTGGCAGCTACGGTAGAATCAACCTTTACAGGGGCTTTGCTGTACCAGGACGTAAAGAGTGCATCCGGCATTACCTGCACAGCCGTGAGCATATAGGAGTGGCGCAAGCCACAATATTCGGTGCAGAAGAGATCGTACCGGCCTGGTTTATTGGAGATGAACCACATCTTGTTTTGTTTGCCCGGCACCACATCCTGTTTTATTCTAAAAGCAGGGATGTACAAGGAATGAATGACGTCCATAGAAACCATATCCAACAAAACGGATTTGCCGGCGGGCACGTAAAGTGTATCGGTAACCATCCCGTTAGGATATTCGAATTTCCACATCCACATACGCGAAACCACCTTTACTGTTAATGCATCTTTCGGCATCCGTGTTAGGGGTGTGTAGCCATTCCAGCCGTAAAAGAACATTATCAATACCAGAATCGCAGGAATAATCGTCCAGATAATTTCCAGTTTAGTACTGCCTTCTATATCTGTAGCAACCGGGTTGCGTTTTTTATTATAACGAACCAGGAATACAATGATAGTGGCCGTGATTCCTACAAGGAAAAACATGGAGATGCCAATAATCAGCACAAAAGCCGTATCGACATCAGAAACAAAAGTTGAAGCTCCGGAAAACATAGGCTTTAGCGGTATAAATAATCAAAAAATGTGATAACGATCAATGCGGTAAAAACGAGTACTACCATTATTACCATAATCCTGAGAATAACATGCTCGAATTTCAGATGCATAAAATAGTAGAGTACTATACCAACCTTAAGGCTGGCGATAAGCATAGCTGCTGATACATTCCATGGGCCCAGTTCCACACTGGTGATGGCAACCGTGAGAAAAGTAAGACACAACAAAGCAATCAGTACCAGGAAGTTGTTTTTATAACTTACGATATGTTCTTTTTCTTCGCTCATGATATTAATGTATTAAGTAGAACAACGGGAAGAGGAAAATCCAGATCAGGTCGACCAGATGCCAGTAAAGACCGCCATTTTCGAGAAGCACATAATCACCGGAATTAATCCGCTCATTTTTAACTTTTAGAAGCACCACGGCCAGTAAAGTCATTCCTATAATGATATGCAAAGCATGCAACCCCGTCATGAAAAAATAGAGTCCGAAGAAGAGCGTGTCTCCATGTCCTAAATCATGTAATATTCCTGATCCGGGATATAAACCATGGTGAAATTTGGCTCCCCATTCAAAATACTTGTTAACAAGGAATATCAGTGCCAGCAAGAGTGTTATTCCAAGCAAAGTGATGGTTAGTTTTTTCTTGCCTTCTTTTATGGCAGAAACTGACATTGCTACAGTCATACTGCTTATAAGCAGAATAACGGTATTGATAAGTCCTATGGTTTTATCCAATTCCTGGTTTGCCAGGTGGAATGCTACCGGATATTTATACCTGTACACAGAGTATACGATAAATAATCCACCAAATAGCAGGATTTCAGTAAAGATGAACAACCACATGCCTAATTTAGAGGCAGTGTCGTCGCGGTGTTCAAGGCTATGAGTCGCTGTTTGTTCCATTTATTCTTCAGTATTATGTCTTTCGTATGGTCCTTTGGTAATTGTCGGGATGTGTTCAAAATTCTCCAATGGAGGTGGAGACTGAATCTGCCATTCCAGTGTACGTCCATTCCATGGGTTGTCAATTTCTATAGGAGTTCCTTTCTTGCCCCTTAGCAGGTTCGTAATAATAATGATCAGCCCTGTAGCCAATATCCACGATCCTATTGTTGATACAACATTCCAGGAGTGAAACTCTGGCAGATAATCGAAATAGCGACGGGGCATGCCCATCATACCTAGAATAAACATCGGAAAATACAGCCAATTGAAACCAATAAAGAAAATGAGCAAGCCAATATTAGCTATTCTACGGTTGTAAACTTTGCCGAACATTTTGGGATACCAGAAATGTAGCGCCCCGAAAAAAGCAAACCCGGTACCGCCAAAAACGATATAGTGGAAGTGAGCAACCACAAAGGCTGTATCCTGCACATGCACATCGGTTGCAATTGCACCCAGCACAAGACCTGAGAATCCACCTATCATAAAAACAAAAATGAATCCCAGTGCCCACCAGAAAGGTGGTTGAAGATCTATTGATCCTTTATAGAGTGTCGCCGTCCAGTTAAATACTTTTATAGCGCTTGGTATAGCTACAAGGAAAGTGAGTAAAGAGAATATCCAGCGCGCTGTATCGCTCATGCCGGAAGTAAACATATGATGTCCCCATACAAAATAGCCGACAAAAGCAATGGCTAAACTTGATAATGCAATTGCTTTATAACCGAACACAACACGGTTAGAAAAAGTTGTTATTATTTCGGTGATTGCACCCATTGCAGGAAGAATCATGATATAAACTGCAGGATGCGAATAAATCCAGAAGAGGTGCTGGTAAAGGATAGGATCGCCCCCCAAAGTAGGATCGAAGAAACCGATATGAAAAACACGCTCGGCAACCACCATCAGGAAAGTAATACCTACCACTGGTGTGGCAAGAAGCTGAATCCAGGCAGTACCATAAAGAGCCCAGCTAAATAAAGGCATCCTGAAGAAACCCATACCAGGGGCGCGCATCTGGTGTATTGTTACTACAAAATTTAACCCGGTGAGGATGGAAGAGAACCCTAGAATGAAAGCACCAGTAACAGCAGCCAGTACATTTGTATGTGTTTGAAGGCTGTAAGGAGCATAAAATGTCCAGCCTGTATCAGGCGGACCATCGCCCATAAATTGCGATGCCAGCACGATTAAAGCACCCAGCAGATAAAGATACCACGAGAGCAGGTTTATTTTGGGGAAAGCTACGTCACGCGCGCCAATCATTATCGGAAGCATGAAATTACCGTACACTGCAATGAGGCCCGGAATAACAAATAAGAAAATCATAGTAAGACCATGAATTGTAAACAAACCATTATACGTCTGCGCCGTCATGATGGTCTGCCCCGGGGCTATAAGTTCCAGTTTCATTAATAAACCCATAACAACACCCGCGAGGAAGAAAGTAATCATGGAATAGAAATACAGCAAGCCGATCCGTTTATGATCGGTTGAGAGTATCCATCCGAGCAACCCTTTGTATTTCCCCTGGTATTCGAGATAACTGGGCAAGCGATGTGATAATTGATCTGCTGACATAGATGTTTCTGCTTTTATTTAATAGTTTTTTTCTTAAGCCTGGAACGTATTAGCAATGAAATAAAGAGCAATATAACAAAGAAAAGGATAATTGTTCCCGTCACTTTTGTAACATTTAATACATATTGCTGACCTTCAGGATCATAGTTGTAACAAAAAGTTAAAATTTTATTGATTGTACTGCCCGATTTGCCTTCGGATGCTTCAATTATTGCCAGTTTAAATTCTAAAGGCAGGAAATAAATCCCCCTGAGGTAGCGTGTAATTTTAGCCTGTGGACTAAGCACATAAATACAGCCGGGATGCAGAAAGTCTGCCCCGACTTTTTTGAAATGAAAGCCGATAGCATTAGTAACTCTTGCTATATTCGTGGAGTCACCGGCAAGGAAAATCCATCCGTCCTTTTCTCCCGGATTCTTCATCCGCGATAAATAATTGGCCCGCTTTTTTAAAGCTAAATCAGGAGTTTCGGTAGCATCAAAACTAATCGTTATTGCCTGGTAGTCCCTGCCAAGAACCATGTCAGGAGTTTTGTCCATTACTTCGGCCATCCCATTCATAAGCGGACTGCAGATACCGGGGCAGCGAAAGTAAACGAATGAAATTACCGTAGGCTTATTAATCAGGTCTTTCAGGTTTACCTCTTTGTTGTCCTGATTCGTGAAAATGAGATCGGCAGGAAGGTATTCGTCCAAATGCTCAACAATACCAATCTCAGGTTCTTTAACAGGATTATTTTGAGATGATAATGTTGAAGATGAAATGACTACAAGTAAAAGAATACCAGCAGTCGCAAGAAGTTTATATGTTAATTTCATTTGAGAAAGCTTTTTCAAGCCCTGAAATAAGTATTAGAAGTTATATGAACCTGCTTTTAATGAATATGGTGGTAAAGACTTTCTTCCAGATAAGGATGATTCTTAGGTACAAGGTCAGCGCTGCCAAGCGCTTTTGCAACAACGAGTGCAAATAATCCGGCATAACCAATGAATGCACCAATCTCAATTATCCCAAACTGAGGTGTTCCGGTAAGTGTTGGCATTATCTGATCGTAAAGATCAATCCATTGCCCTGCAATAAGCAGTATGCAGATGAGTTTAACAACGGTTTTATTCTTATCCATTTTCTGCGAAAGAAGAACCGTGAAAGGAATGAACCAGTTGATAATAATATTAACATAGAAGAGTACCTTCCAGCCATGGTTCCACCGTTCGGCATAATAAACTGTTTCTTCAGGGATATTTGCAAACCAGATAAGCATGAATTGTGCAAAGAACATATATCCCCATACGATGGAAAGCATAAAGAGGTAGCGGGAAAAATCGAGAAGATGGCTTTCATTCAGTTCTTTAAAATAGCCTTTTTCGTTTAAGAGTATTACAATGAGAATAATGATAGCTGTGCCATGATAAAATGCTGCAACAAAATTCTTTACTGCAAAAATTGTGCTTACCCAGTGTGCTTCGATGGACATGATATAGTCGAACGAGGCCAGTGAAAAAGTGATGGCCAGGATAAAAATGAAAATCTTTGAATTCATCTCGTTTTTCTCGAGGTATTTCATGCCGCCAAACTGATCTTCCTGCAGCGAAACCTTCCGTATGATGCGTGTCATAATAATCCATGCGGTAAAGAAAATGATCATCCTTATGAAGAAGAAAGAGAGGTTGAGATAAGGTGCTTTGTGCAGGAGTACCGGATCATTTGCAACTATATCTGTGTGCGACCATTCGTAAATGTTATTCATGCCAAAATACAAAAGCAGCATAAGAATTGCCGCAAAGGGCAAGTAAGCGCCCATGGCTTCGGGCACACGCCTGAACATGGCCGACCAGCCCGACTGGGTAATGTACTGCAATGCCAGGAAAAAGCTTGCACCAATTGCCAGGGACAGGAAATAGAAATTGTTCAGCAGCAGGTTGGCCCAGGCACGGTCAGCCGAGGAATAGAAGCCATAAGCCATTGCCAGCATTCCGGCAACGATGCACCCGATAGCAATATAGGTGAAACGTGGCGAAAGAGTAAATCTAGTATCCATTTCAGCGGATTTTATTTGTTAACCTTTTTTTGTAAAACATTCTGAACATAATTCACAATCTGCCAGCGATCGTTAGGCCTGATCTGAGGGCCATGCGCCCCCATAACATTAAATCCTGCCGTTATCACGTGGTATATTTCTCCGCCGGGCACAGCCATCATCTTTGCCGAGAGCAGGGATGCTGGTGGTACTGCAAATTTGCCGCTTGTATAAAGATGTCCTTTGCCATCGCCATTAGGTCCGTGGCATCCGATGCAAAATGTGGTATAAAGATCTTTCCCTGCAACAAGGTCCATTAAGGAATCCTGCATTGGGTTAACCAGTTCTTTGCCTGCAAGTGCCCGTCCTTCCATGGTAGCGGGATATTGGTAAGGAATCATTTCGCGTGGGATGGTACCCTTTACCGGCATTTGCTCTGTTTTGCCATCAGCATAATTGGGGTTTGCCGTATAGGTTTCGTAGGCTAGTGAATGAGCCATATCCGGAAAATATTCGTAGCCTTTATCGTTGCGGGTGCGGTCGCATGATGTAAGCGATAGCCCGGTAACAATTGCGCCTGCCAGAAATGCAAACTTCCAATGGGAATTTGTCCCCATATTAAGGTGCATCTGGAATCTGATTTTTTTCGACTTCATTTCTGTCATCATTTTTCTTCGTTCTCAATAATTTCTGAAGCACCACTTTCTTTCAATAATGAATTAAAAGCTGCCTGATCAATTGAAATATCTGTTTTATCGAATACGAGCACAAACTTATCGTCGGTGCAGCGGATGTCGGGCATTATAGCCTTCTTGCCGGGATAAATCCGCGACCTGGCCGAAAAAGCAAACAGGCTCAATATTTGAATCGTAAATATGGTTAACACAATCGTGATCACAATAAAAGAAGGGAAGGAGTTGGTTGGTTTGCCGCCATAGTTTATTGGCCAGTCTATAACAGAAGTGTAGTATAGAAAGGAAACAACTGATGCAGCGCCAAAAACGCCGAATAGAAATGCGATAAACGTAAATCTCGATTTCTTTCCCATAGCTTCTATGGCTTCGTGAACAGGGTATGGCATAAATATATCGCTAATGGCAATTCCTTTCGCTTTCACTTTATGCACGGCGTCGAGCAGGGTATCTTCGTCGTCGAATATTCCTATAATGTTCGTTTTGCTCATGACCTTTTTGAATTAATGTTTTGAGGAATCTTTACCAAGATTCAGAACGCTTTTTACTTCGCTGATGGCAATCATGGGTATGTAGCGGAAGAATAATAAAACACCTACGCAGAAAAAGCCAAGCGTTCCAACATAAATTCCTATTTCAACCCATGTAGGTGAGTATGTTGTCCAGCTTGAAGGTAGATAATCTTTTGAAAGTGAAGTGACGATGATATTGAAGCGTTCGAACCACATTCCTATGTTGATTATTATCGAAATGATAAATACGATGGTGAGGTTTTTACGAATCTTTTTCGACCACAAGAGCTGTGGTATTATTGCATTACATGTAATCATTGCCCAAAACTGGAAAGTGTAATCGCCGGTGAGGCGGTTGCGGAAAAAAGTGAACATTTCATATTCACTCCCGCCATACCAGGCCAGGAAAACCTCTGTAGCATATGCTGTGCCCATGATGAGCGAAATGAAGATCAGGATTTTCGATATAGCGTTTAAGTGGGAATCAGTAATATAATCCTGAAATTTGTAAAGCTTGCGGATAATAATCATCAGCGTCATCACCATGGCGAAACCTGAGAAAATAGCACCCACCACAAAATAGGGAGGGAATAGTGTGGTATGCCATCCGGGAATTACCGAACTGGCGAAGTCAGTAGATACAATGGAGTGCACAGAAACAACCAGGACGGCAGCAATTCCACCAAGGATGTAACTGAGCGATTCGTAACGCAACCATTCTTTTGATGAACCCGTCCAGCCGAATGCGAAGAAACCGTAAACTGCTTTTTTAACTTTTGATGTGGCGCGGTCGCGGATTGATGCGAAATCAGGAACCATTCCGAAATACCAGAAAGAAGCCGATATCAGCAGGTAGGCACTGATAGCAATAAAGTCCCAGAAAAGGGGTGAGTTAAAGTTTACCCATAGCGAACCACGTGTGTTGGGATAAGGGAAAATATAGAAAGCCAGCCATACACGCCCCATGTGGATTGCAGGGAACAATGCAGCACAACCAACAGCTACTACTGTCATTGCTTCGGCAGCACGGTTAATGGATGTTCTCCACTTTTGCCTCAGAATTAGCAGGAATATCGAAAAAGCGGTTCCGGCATGTCCTATACCGATCCACCAGACGAAGTTGATGATTTCCCAACCCCAGGCTACTGAATTGTTAACAGCCCATGTGCCTATCCCATATACCACTGTCACATAGATGGATATTATTCCAAATAGCGACGCCATTATACTTATGGTGAATGCGAATTTCCACCAGCCAGGTGTTTTACGGTCGATAGGAGCAATGATGTCACTTGTGACCTGGTTGTAATTCTTATCACCGAGTATCAGCGCCCCTCTTACTTCAGTTTTGTACATACCAATGAATGGTTATAATGATTGATATTTATTTATATTTTTCAGCGTTACACTTTTTCATTATTTCTGACCTTGGTCAGGTATCCGACTGAAGGAAGCGTATGTATCTCCTCAAGCAGATGGTAATTGCGTTTATTCTTGTACATCTTGGCTATACGGCTTTCCGGATCGTTGAGGTCGCCAAAAACTATTGCGTTCGAAGGGCAAGCCTGTCCACATGCCGGCAAAATTTCATTGTCACGCAAAGTCCTGTTTTCAAGTTTCGCAAGCAGTTTCTTTTCCTGAATACGCTGAACGCAGAAAGAACATTTCTCAACCACCCCGCGTTCCCTTACTGTTACATCAGGGTTTAATACCATGCGTCCCAGGTCGGAATTCATATTGTAATCAAACTTCTTGTTCGTGGCATACCTGAACCAATTGAAGCGCCTTACTTTATAAGGGCAATTATTGATACAGTATTTTGTTCCTATGCAACGGTTATATGCCATCTGGTTAAGTCCCTCGCTGCTGTGGTTGGTAGCCGAAACAGGACAAACGTTTTCGCAAGGCGCATTGTCGCAATGCTGGCACATTACAGGTTGATGATAAACCGATGGGTTTTCAATTTCGTCAGAATAGTAGCGGTCGATCCTGATCCAGTGCATGATGCGGGTTTTCATCACTTCTTCTTTCCCGATTACCGGCACATTATTTTCTGCCTGGCATCCAATAACACAGGCACTACAGCCTGTGCATGCATTAAGGTCGATAGCCATAGCCCAATGGTGGCCGTTGAATGGGAATTCTTTGTAAAGTGTAGCGTGCTCCTCTTCAAACTTCTCGTGAGCTTCATTGCCGGCTACAGGGTTCTCTTTATATTCACCAAGTGTGGTTTCTCTAACGATAGCGCGACCTTCCATGGAATGGTGGGTCTGGGTAAGAGCAAGTTTATGAATCTCGCCGGTTTTGGCAATGGTTAAACCACTTGCTTCATAACGGATGTTGCCGCCAACAGATTTAGCAAAGGGATAGAGGTTCTCACCGATTCCATCTGCAACTTTACCAGTATCCTTGCGGCCATAACCAAGCGCGATCGAAATTGAACCGTATGCCTGCCCGGGTTGTAGTAAGGCTGGAAGCATCAGCGATTCGCCGATACGGATTACATCTCCGTTATTAATTTTCTGCTCTGATGCTAATTTGGGCGATATAGCTGCAAAATTGTCCCAGCATACTTTTGCAATAGGATCGGGCAATTCCTGCAGCCATGGATTGTTGGCTTGTCGGCCATTTCCAAGTGCAATAGTTTCATAAAGTGAAAGTTCGATACCATCACTCACTTTATAATTTGCAAGACTTGACAGCGCTTCTGTCAACAGCGAAGCAGTGTAAGCCGGTTGCTTCTCTGCGGTTACAGCCGGTTCAAAAACGCCACTTTGAAGAGCGTTGTTCCAGAATGTATTAAACGAAGTATATGTGGATTGCATCGGGAAAATATTCTTTTCCCAGTATTTTCTGATATAAATATAAAAATCAGGTTCAACACCCATCCATTTTAAGAGGCTTTCCTGGAATTGGCGTGTAGCGTATATCTTATTAATTGTAGGTTGGCCGAGGCTGAAAAGATTTTTCAGAGGCTGCGCATCGTTCCAGGATTCGAGGTAATTGCTGTCCGGACAGATGAATCTAACAAGTTTAGAAGTTTCATCCTTTACCGAAGCAAACGAAAGAGTCATTTTTACTTTAGCAAGCCCGGTGATAAAGCGGCTGCTATCGAAATAATCGTAAACAGGGTTTACCTGGTACAACATCAAACCTCTCACAAGTCCATTGTTCATGTCATCCACCAGTTTGACCATATCCTGATCAACTGCCTGCCTTGTGAGCAGCGGATTTGAAAGATTTATTGTGCTTCCGTAATTCTGAAGTTGTTGATTTATCGAATTTACAACTAACTGGCAGTTAACATCATTTATACCGCAAACAACAAGTGACTTACCTTTTGCTGCAATAAGCTTTTCCGCAATATTTTCAATTGTTTCATGCAGACCAGCTGGGGGATTCCCGTTCAGCGCCCCGTGAAGTTGCGCAAGCCAGTTAATGATAACTGATGGTTTTAAAGGTATCCTCAGATCGGCATTGCTACCGGTTATTGAAAGACCGGTTTCCACCACAACCAACTCTGACATGGTAGGATCTTCTTCCGTTGGTCTGCGTGTTTCAGCAAACTGCCTGGCATATTCTACCGGAGTAAGCCATGTGCCCAGGAAATCCGCACCAATACTGAGTATGATATCAGCTTTATCGAATCGGTATTCAGGTATTACCTGTACGCCGAATGATTCTTTATTAGCCTGAAGAATTGCTGAAACTGAAACAGGGTCGTAGGTTACTAGCCGGGAACCATATTTTGCCAAAAACTCATCAATCACCTGGCGGGTGGAAGGACTAATAATACTTGATGACAGGATTACAACACTGCCTTTGGCAGCCGTAATTTCTGCAAGCGCGTCGGTAACCTGTTTGTCCATGTCAAACCAGTTCGCTTCTTTTCCATCGATGAGCGGTGTTTTGTAACGGCCACCATCGTCATAAAGTCCTAGTACGGAAGCCTGTACACGTGCGGTTGTCCCACCTTTGCTGAATGCGGACAGTTCATTGCCTTCAATTTTGATGGGCCTGCCATCGCGCACTTTTGCTACAATACTGCAATAATCACTTCCATCGAAATAGAAAGATGCATAATGATTGGCAAGCCCTGGGGTAACCTCCTCAGGTTTATTCAGAAACGGCACAGCTTTTTGTAAAGGATTTTCGCAACTGCTGGCAATGGCTGCTGTTGCGAAACCGAAGCCGCAAAACTTTAAAAAATTGCGCCTTGAAGCTGGCTTTTGTGTAAGTTCCTCATCAAGCCTGGTAAACATCGATTTTTCGGGAGCTATATCCTGTTGTTCGATGGATAATGCCTCCTTGTCGTGATGTTCTTCAAGACTTTTCCAGTATTTTTTTTCCATTAAAATGACATATTAAGGTGTTGAGTCAAATGGTGCTTTAGATATCTATTTTAATAATGGCATTTCATACAATCTATTCCGCCTATCTGTTCTGCGGTAACTTTAGTTATTTTCCCTGATTTAAGATCTTCGTGTAATTTTTTGTAGGAATCATAATAGTGATTGCCTTTAAAATTAACATTTGTCTGACGGTGGCAATTAACACACCATCCCATCGAGAGGTCGGAAAATTGCTTAACAATATCCATTTCTTCAACTTTGCCATGGCAGGTCGCGCAGGCTACTTTACCGGCACCAACATGTTGGGCGTGACTGAAGAAAACGTGTTCAGGAAGGTTGTGTACCCTCATCCATTGGATGGACTGTCCGCTTTTTTCGGCCCGGTAAATCTTGTTAATCTCAAACATGCCAGAACGGGCTCCAACTTTTACCACACTATGGCAATTCAGACAAAGATTGCTTGATGGCATTCCTGCCGATTTACCAAAAGCTGCGGATGAATGACAATATTTACAATCAGTTTTATTCTGTCCCGCATGTACTTTATGCGAAAATTTAATTGGTTGATCGGGTTGGTAATTTTTAGTCCGCCCCAGTCGCTGTCCTTCCTGCACTGCCATTACTGTATGAACAGAAATCCCAGACAGTAATATCAGAACATGAATAATTTTATAACGTACACGATGGGTAAAGATCAGATCAATCAGGGCAAGAGCCATCAATATTCCAAAAACAATGAAGAGCAATAATCTCAGGGGAAAAGTTTTTTCTTTCACCAGACCGGTTGTTCCTACTTCTGACAGAAATGCGGAGATGAGGTATATTTCTTTTTCATTTAGCTGCACACCTCCATGAGCATCTTTCATCTTCTGGGAAGTAGGGGTGGCCATCACCTGGTAGAGATTGGTACCATCTTTTTCGAGCCAGGCCTGGGCCATGTCATACGCTGATGGATTCCAGTTAAGTGTATCAGTTCGCACTGTACTGTGGCATTGCACACAATTAAGTGTTCCTTTTTCGAAAGGAATCTGTCCATAGAACATCCTTTCTCCTTGTTGAATTTCGTGGCGCGTAAATCCTTCTTTTTTGCTTGCATCCACAGTGAGTGCCTTAACAACAGGCTCTTTGTAGTTTTCAATATAGCTTATCAGCCCACTTACATCGGCATCTGACAGGAACAGATGCTCCGGCATCGGGATTTTGTTGTTGTCGTTAAAAAGCTGCACAGCAGTTTTATCGCCCGATTCGATGAGTGTTTTGGAGGAATGGATAAATTTAGCAATCCATGCTTTATCGCGCCGTTGTGTAACTCCGGCCAGGCCAGGTCCAATCAGTTTTTCGGTGCTGATTTTATGGCAAATAGCACAATTTTTTTGAAAAAGTTCCGCCGATTTATCCTGACTGTAAGAAACGCTAATTGTCAGGCCCATAAGCATCAGCATGGACACAGATCTTATAAAAACCTTGTTAATCATATGAATATCTCAATAATGCTTTGCGAATTTAAGCAGAATAATCACGCCTTCATATAAAAACTTAGTCCTTTGGAAAAGTATTTCTTTATTTTATTTGTATGTTAAACAAAATAGATGCCGGCCAGGAATGAATTAATACTTTCAATATTAACAATTTATGGAAACAATTATTTGTAGCAACAAGTAGTTATTTCATTACATAAATACTTCAATTATTTATCAACAAGTTTTTTTCTTATCAAAATATCTGGTTCAGAAGTTTGTTTCTTGTTAGCAATAAAAAACCGTGGTACTTTTACTAAGACACCACGGTTAATTTATATATTATCAATAATTTAGCTTTACCAGCTCCCGCCGGCTCCTCCACCGCCAAAGCCACCACCGCCAAATCCACCAAATCCACCGCTTCCGCCGCCAAATCCACCTCCTCCCCCACCAAAGCCACCACCGCCACGGCTGCCCGAGCCCATTAGCATGAGTAAAGTCCAGAACGGAAGGTTTTTGCCAATGGAATGATGCCGTCCGCCACCTCCCCGCAACATCAGGAAAACGATAATCATAATAACAGGTACCAGGAATCCGGCGCCCGTCTTTTTCGATTTTCGTTTATCATATTGCGCAGCAGTAAATTCGCCTCTTGCCAGTGCCATGATAGTTTGAACACCTGCTGTTATTCCGCCGTAATATTCATTTCCTTTGAAACGGGGAATCATTTCGTTGTTCACAATATTCAAAGCTGTAGCGTCAGGTATCACAGGTTCCAGTCCGTAACCGGGAGCAATAAATACTTCACCACCTTCGCTTGCTGTTTTGGGTTTAATGAGTACAACACATCCATTGTTCGTTTTCTGCTGTCCAACACCCCATTTGCTGCCAATTTGTTCAGCAAAATCAGCTTTTTCAAAGCCATTTAACGAAGGGACTATCACCACTACGATTTGTGTGGAAGTGGAATCGTTATAACTCACCAGCCGGTTCTCCAAATCTGCGACTTCCTGGGGAGACAGAATGTTGGCAAAATCATTTACCAGCCTTGGCGGATCTGGCCTTGTTGGAATATCCTGCGCAAAACCCCATGGAATTGAGCAAGCAAGAATGAATATTACCAGGAGTGAATTACGTATGTGTTTATTGAGTGTCATATTCAGGCGCTTCGGGTTATTTACTTCCAAAAGAAATATCATCGGGTAATTCATTCACATCATTTTTCAGATGAGGGAAATGTTGCTTAAGTTGAGCGCCGGCAGCCAGAATTGCCTCAGATAATCCTTTGGCAAACTGACCTTCCCTGAATAGGTTCAACATATTTGTTTTTATCTGTTCCCAAAAATTTTCGGGCACAACAGCATCTATTCCGGCATCACCAATAATTGCGAATTTTCGGTTTTCGATAGCCAGATAAATCAGTACACCATTATGTAATTCAGTCCGATCCATTTTTAATTTCTTAAAAATCTGGGCGGCCCTGATTAATACATCACCTGCACATTTGTTTTCAATATGCACACGTATTTCGCCTGATGTATCTAATTCGGCATTCAGGACAGCTTGTTTGATGTCGTCCTGCTGCTCTGATGTAAAGAATTTCTTTGCAGATAGTGCCATTGACTGGTTTGGGATTAGAAGGTTACTTTAGGAGCTTTCTCAGCACCGGCGTCAGCTTTAAAGTATGCTTTACTTCCGAAGCCAAACATCGATGCAAAAATATTGCGCGGGAACTGCCTGATAGAAGTGTTGTACTCCTGAGCGATGGTATTAAAATTGCGTCGTTCAACAGCAATCCGGTTCTCAGTACCTTCTAATTGTGCCTGTAACTGCAGGAAATTTTGATTAGCTTTAAGGTCGGGATATTTTTCAACAACAACCATAAGTCTTGACAATGCTGAACTCAAACCATTCTGAGCCTGCTGGAATTGCTGAATGTTGGATTCATTGAGCTTTGTGGGGTCAATAGTTACCGATGTAGCCTTGGAACGAGCTGTTATTACGTCAGTAAGAGTCTGCTTTTCGAAATCGGCATAACCTTTTACAGTTGCAACAAGATTCGGGATAAGATCAGAACGCCTCTGGTAAACATTTTCCACTTGTGCCCACTGGGAACTTACGGCTTCCTGCTTGGTTACCATGCCATTATACATACCACTACCCCATGAGTACAGAATAATAACGACAAGAACAATAACACCTATTACAATGAATGATTTTTTCATGTTGTTTAATTTTTAGTTGTTTTGGTTTAGTATTTATAAAACTGAAATCAAAGCTTGTTAAAAGTACTACTAAATACTGAAATCTGAATTATTTTATAATATCAACACTCCGGCGGATAAAATCCGTAAGGCTTTGTCCCTTCAGCAGGTTCTGCGAAAGCATGGCCAGATCAATAAGTTGTTTGATCATGTTGTTCTGGCGTTCTTCATCTTTTTCATCAAGTATTTCGCTTATAAGCCTGTGGTTGCCATTAACAACCAGTTGATAATTATCAGGCATATTCCCCATGTACGACATTCCTCCCATTGCCGACATGTCCTTCATTCGACGCATGAATTCCGGCTGGGTTACTATTACAGGAAGATCGGTCTCGCTCAGGCTCTCACATACAACATGGAATGTAGTTTTATCAACATTCTTTTCAAACAGGGGTGGCACAGCTTTTAATTGTTCTTCACTGAGTTTGGAAGGCTGGGCGTCCTCTTTCTGAACTAGTTTCTCAACAACTTCAGCATCAACGCGTACAAATTGAGAATTTTCGAACTTCTGCTCCAACGCATTTATAAAATGGTTATCTACAGGTCCATCCATTAGTAAAACATCATAGCCGCGTTCCTTTGCCCCTGTGATATAGCTGTGTTGTTCGTCAGGCTGGGATGTGTAAAGGTAAACCAGCTTTTTGTCCTTATCAGTCTGGGCCGCGGTAATCTGAGCTTTATATTCATCAAACGTAAAGTATTTGCTTTCAGTATTTTTGAACAGGCAGAATTTCTCAGCACGCTCAAAAAATTTGGCCTCCGAAACCATTCCATATTCAATAAATACTTTGATATCATCCCATTTCTTCTCAAAATCCTCACGGTTTTCCTTGAAGAGTTCTTCAAGTTTATCAGCGACTTTTTTCATGATGTGCCCTGAAATCTTTTTTACGCTGGCATCACTTTGAAGGTAGCTGCGCGATACATTGAGCGGGATATCAGGCGAATCAATTACTCCATGAAGAAGCGTGAGGAAATCAGGGACAATTCCTTCCACCGAATCGGTTACAAAAACCTGGTTGCAATAGAGTTGGATTTTATCGCGCTGAACTTCAAAGTTTTTCTTCACTTTCGGGAAATAAAGAATCCCGGTCAGGTTGAACGGATAATCCACGTTGAGGTGGATGTTAAATAAGGGTTCATCAAAACTGTTCGGATAAAGTTCGCGATAAAAATTCTTATAGTTTTCTTCTGTAAGATCAGATGGTTTTAACTTCCATGCTGGATTAGTGTTATTAACCATACGTGGTTTTTCGACTTCTACCCGTTTGTCGTGACCGTCTTTGTCTTTTTCCCCTTCCACAGTTTCCCAAATCTTTTCATTCCCAAAGCGGATGGGCACAGGAAGGAATTTGCAATACTTTTTAAGCAGGCCAAGGACGCGGTATTCATCAAGAAATTCTGCTGAATCATCAGCAATGTGGAGGATAATCTCTGTGCCTCGATCAGCCTTATCGCTTTCGGTAAGCGTATAATCGGGACTTCCATCGCATTCCCAGTTAACAGCCTTGGTATTGCCGCTTTTGCGGTAAGTTTTTGTTTTAATTTCCACCTTGGACGAAACCATGAAAGAGGAATAGAAACCTAAACCAAAATGTCCGATAAGAGCGTGCTGGTCAGCATCTGATTTGCCTTTGTATTTTTTCAGGAACTCTTCGGCACTCGAAAAAGCGATCTGATTTATATAATTGTCTACTTCCTCGGAGGTCATTCCAATACCTTTATCTTTAACAGTAAGAGTTTTGGCATCTTTGTCGAGGATTACCTCTATGGTAAGATCTCCCAGTTCATCTTTGAATTTACCCATTGATGAAAGGGTTTTCAGTTTTTGCGACGCATCTACTGCATTGGATATTAGCTCGCGTAGGAATATTTCATGATCTGAATAGAGGAATTTTTTAATGATAGGAAAGATGTTTTCCGTTTGAACGTTGATTTTTCCGGTTGACATAGAATTTGGTTTTTATGTTAATGCTTTCGGCAGCGCATTAATCAAAGGTTATGCCAATACATGAACGCTGACAAAATGACTGAATGCCCCATTAAACAGACCTTATTTAGATTGTTTTCAACTTTGAAATATGTCGCATTATTTAGTATGATTGGACATTGGCTTTGAAAAATAATTTCTAATTTAGCCGCGATTAGAGCAGAAATGGGCTCTAAGCCTAAACTGCCGGAATATCATTTTCGTCTTTTTGACCATAATTTCACATTTTCAAAATATTTTGCATATGATTGATATTGAATGGGGAAAACTACCTTTTGGTTATGTAAAAACAGATTTCAATGTCCGTTCTGTCTATAAAGATGGTAATTGGAGTCCTCTTGAAATTTCTGATTCAGAATATATGCCGGTTCACATAGCTGCCACCGGCTTACATTATGGTCAGGAAGCA
Organism: uncultured Lentimicrobiaceae bacterium; assembly: GCA_964511085.1. Classification (GTDB taxonomy): domain Bacteria; phylum Bacteroidota; class Bacteroidia; order Bacteroidales; family DASVHX01; genus DASVHX01. The sequence continues at coordinate 7,825 of CAZEDO010000036.1, read as the reverse complement.
TTTGAAGGAATGAAAGCCTTTATGGGCAAAGATGGAAAAATCAGGGTTTTCCGTTGGGAAGAAAATGCCCAACGCATGGATGATTCAGCAACAGGCGTCCTTATGGCACAAGTGCCGCATCAACTATACTGGGAAGCTATTGAAAAGGCAATAACTCTTAACAAAAAATTTGTACCACCTCATGGCACCGGTGCTTCGCTCTATATCAGGCCGCTGCTTTTCGGCTCCGGCCCGCGTGTTGGTGTCAGTCCGTCGGCTGAATACACATTCATCGTGTTTGTATCACCTGTAGGACCGTATTTTAAGGAAGGGTTCAATCCTGTGAGCATGCAGGTAGTTCACGATTCGGACAGGGCTGCCCCGTTAGGCACAGGTCGCTTTAAAGTTGGCGGTAATTATGCTGCAAGCCTTATGGCTGGCCAGCGTGCCCATGCCGAAGGATTTGCTTCTGCAATATTCCTTGAATCCAAGGAAAGAAAATATATTGACGAAGCTGGCCCTGCCAACTTCTTTGGGATAAAAGGCAATACTTATGTAACACCTAAATCTGATTCAATACTGGCTTCCATTACAAATAAAAGCCTGATGGTGCTTGCAGAAGAAATGGGAATGCAAGTCGAACGCCGGCCAATAGCTCTGGATGAGTTGGGCGAATTTGATGAAGTTGGCGCATGTGGCACTGCAGCTGTTATTTCGCCAATCGGTAAGATTGTTGACAGGCTGACAGGAAAGGCATGGGAATATTGTAAGGACGGTAAAGCCGGGCCGGTGTCAACAAAGCTATTTCAAAGCCTGCAAGGAATTCAGTACGGTGATATTCCTGACACACACGGTTGGGTCACGATCGTGGGATAGCAATAACCATTGCTATTTTTATATCAGATAAAAAATCAGGAGCAAATAATATTTGATTCTGTACTCCGGCTTGTTTCGGCTAATGGTCAACAACCACCAGTATAAAATTGCAAACTGAACAGCATAGTATCACTCAATCTAAACGGTTTCTCTTTCGAAACTCCAAAGGAGTCCCTGAAGGTAAGCCCATAAAGATTCCGTTTACTACTACAATCGTTAACTGGGTAAAGCCTTGCCTGCTGCAAGCAGGGTTCTCATGAGCGCAGCTAATAATCCTTGTTTTTAACTCTTTGTTTCTGTCTTTAAGGACAGAAACAAAGTGACTGATTAAAATTTTCAAGAGATAGTTGAACCCTTTCAGAGCTCATGACTTATGCTTGCATTTTTCCTCCGGTTACACCCACGAAAAATGAAACAAATACTAATACAGCCCTGAAAGGGTTGAACATTATGACTATCGAAATTGATTAATTTTAAACAGATACTAATTAATGAAAATACTTGCGAGAACCACTGCCGTATTAAGCAATGTTACGAAGAAAGTCAGCCTTGCCCAGTTTATTTCCTTCGGGTCTTTTATGTAAATAGTATCGCCGGCATAAACCATCGGAACTGCGACACCAGTGAGGTTCCCATCAAAGAAGCTGCGAATATCCAACACTTCAACCTGCCGGTTTGCCCGGATTATTGTAACAGTTTTCACCTTCCTGAAACTCTTTAATCCACCAGCTAACCCTATTGCCGAAAACAAATCAACGCCTTCAAACAACTGGTACTGCCCGGGTTTGTTTACATATCCATATATATTGACCTGCTGGTTCAGTATTTTCCGGATAAAGATGGTCACCATAGGATTTACCACAAATTGTTCAAGCGCCCTTTTTAGGGAATCTGCCAGTTGCTGCGAACTGATGCCTGCGGCTTTTATGCTTCCTAAGGCCGGGTATTGCACAAAACCATCAGGAAGCACTGTTATCCCGCTGAGGGAAAACTCAGGATGCTCCATCACAACCACATCCAGCACATCTCCCCGCTCAATGACATAACCTTTATTTTGCGCAATAATGCCTTTCGCAGTAAATAATAAAAGGATAAGAAATAATAACTTTTTCATCAGTTCAAATTTTAATAAATGACTTGTGTCTTTTTATTCTGTTTCATTTCAAGGTATTTCCTGATTTCCTGATCCCTGAGCATTTTAAATCCTGGTATATCAAGATAATAGTATAATTTGTCATTTTCATCAGAGTAGTAACCAGGTATAGTCGCATACGAAAAGCTGGGCGTGCTCAACACATCCTTATACAGGCTGAAAACCAATTCCTTTCCGATGTTGGTTTCAAAACTTTTCATGATATTAGTAACAATTGTTACCTGCTCTGCCGGTCCGGCTAAGGAAAAAGCATGACGCAACGCGTTCATCACCTTGCGCTGGCGGTATTGCCGTAATTCGTAAGCTAAACGAAGATCTTTTGGTGGTATTTTAAAGTTGTCCTGCCTCACCAGATCCTGCCGCTTTCCTGGAATGAATTTCCGGTTCATCCGCTTTATATCCAGAAAACGGATGTATTCCCAGGTATAAAATCCATCCATATGATTTGTTCCGGCTTTAAGATGATATTCCTCTGCAAATGGTTGATCAACTGGCAAATCAATGCCATTAAGCATATTGACAAGATCGACAAACGAGAACCGGTCCTGGATCAGGTAGTAATCAATATGCTGATTCAGGCTGTTTTCAAGAATCTTAATCGTTGGATCTATTCCAAGCGTAAAAAATATATCAATGAGCCGGTAATCATTGTTGAGCAAAATAGTTGAGTGCGGAATATGAACGATACTAACCCGCTTTTGATCGGGGTAATAGTTTATGAGCATATACACAGCCGGAAACCCAATGTATAAAATTGAAATGTGGTTGATTTCCTTGTCACGATAACTGAGTGGCGCAGGTGTATGTTTATACTTTTCTGCTATGGCTTTTAACAAGGCAGTATTCATATTCATCCCCGAAACGTATGGTCTTCGCGGGATATGGTATATGCTGTCGTTAAGGATCGTCCGACCCATATCCAGTTTGCGGATATCGGCATTGTAAGTCAGCCCTTTGGCTTTCCTTATAAGTATTGCCAGATCGGATCCTTCCAAAGCACGGTAAACAGCCGGGTGGTTAATCTCACCACAAATCCCTACGGTAATGAACTTACGCGAAGTATCCTTCTGCTGGCTGGAAAACAGAAAAATCAGAATTGCTGACAACAGAAAGAGCAGCACAAATATTACCCAAAACCATAACTTTCTTTGGTGATAACGATCCTTACGATCAGCATATTCATGCATAATGTTTCACTTACCAGATTATTTTTAGCAGGATAGCATAGAAGATCAGCAATGTAAAGGTATCCACGATAATTTTGGAGTTGATTACCATGTGGATTGATCCGTAGGAATTATTGCTGTTTTTCATCATTTAATACTCCGGAAACTTTTTATTTCTCGCCAAGACGCAACTAAGCGAAGCGTTCTCATAAGCGCAGCGAATAAAGGCGCAAGGGAATGGTTGTCAGTACTATACGGTAACAAGAGAACTGTATATAACATATTGATAATTAGTATTTTAAAGAAATATCACCGGACTGTTGATTATTCCAAAATGTCTGCAGAAGAGATATCAATTTACAAAACAGAAATATCAGGCAACTTGTGCCTCGGCGGCCTGCTTCATTGCTTTTTTCTTTTTCTTAACTTTTTTACCTTCATTCGTATAAGCATAAGTATAGTCGTAGCCATAATAATGATAATTTGAATATCTGGTCATTTTAGTAATTCTCAAATCATTTATGATAGTCCCGATAATGTTGCACTTATTTACAACAGTCATCTTCAGCATTTTTTGCATCGCATTGCGCGTGGTATGCATCAATCTTAACACTACTATAACGCTATCCATGTGCTCCAATAAACTTGCTGTTTCGGGGATATACAATACTGCCGGCGTATCGAAAAGGATAATATCAAATTGCCCGCGGACAGTAGTAATGTATTCAGCAAACCTTGGATTATCATAAGTTACCTTCTGATGACTGCCCAGACGCTCAATACCAGTGAACCAAAGGTTATCATATCCGGAGGGTTGTATCACTTTAACTATCTCATTTTCCCCTTCAATATAACTTAACAGGTCAGTTTTATGCTCTTCATTGAACAGTTTTGTGAGTTTGGGGACATACATATCCACATCCACCAACAATACTTTCCTGCCTTTTTCGGCTAATGCCATCGCAACCTGCAGGCTTAGAAATGTCTTCCCTTCCTTCCGCAGTGGACTGCATATAGAAAACACTTTACTGCCATTTTCCTTTATTTCCTGCTTGATACGTTCAACAATTTCTCCATACTCGTTCCTCCTGCTGTAGGAGAAGCTTTGTTGCTGAGGGAAGTCAAACGAGTCAGGACTTTTCTTATGAGAAATCACGCCCATAACAGGCACTTTAAAGAATTTCTCGTAATCATCGACTGTCATAATGCGGTTATCCAATAAATCGTAAACAAACACCGCGGCTCCGCCTATAAAAAATCCGGCTGCAAAACCCAACAAGATTACATACAGTAAACTCAGGTTTGAAGGGGATGCCGGCATCTCGGGTTCGTCGATAATTACAAAACGGCTCAGGCTTCCCTGGGCTGCCGACTGCGCCTCTATCAGTTTGGAATTCAGCAGGTTTATTGTCATAAATACCAATTCCCTGTTGCGCAACATCTGCTGCTGGTTTTCATCAGCAGAATCAGGTATCATCTTTGCTTCAAATTCGGATATTACGTGCTGAAGCGATTCGGTGCGGGTTTGCAATGATATTTCCTGTATCTTAAAATCCACCAGTTTACTGAGCAACTGGCTCTTCAGTGGATTTTGGATCAGGCTCTTGATTTCGAGTTTCTGCTGAATGCTATCTCTGAGCATCCGGTCAATTTGAGCGATGTTGTCGCGGATACCCTTGATAATAGGATGGTCTTCCTTGTTTTTGGTAAGAGCCCGTGCAAGGTCCACCTGAAGGTTCATTAACTGAACTTTCAATGGTTCGGAAAATGCAGATTCATTAACAATTGTTCCATCAAGGTTTTTTAATTCATCTTCGGTACGTTTGCGCGATGCCATTGCCGATGAAAGATCGATCTGAGCATTAAGCAAATTATTCCTGAACGACTCCAGGTCCGATGCTATTTTGCTTACGTCGCGCAGTGCAGCCTGATTGGTGCCGGCGCCGCTTCTTAAAATTTGCTGGTCGATCTGGCTCAGTTTGGCATTGTTATCGCCAAGTTGCTTTGTAAGGAATGCGACCAGCTTACCTGAACTTATTAATTGATTTTGCGAAAGCATGTCGTTGAGCGACTCCACAAACGAATGAATAATGGCGGGCATTATATCTGCCCGCTTCGAGGTAACTGTCAATTCATATATTGGGATTGGGGCATCCTTTTTACCTGTCATTTCTATTGCTATCATTCTTTTAATAATTTCAATAGAATAAGGCAATCCTGAATTTTTCTGAATGAGTTTTGCCAACTGATCCGATTTCATCACGCTAAGCCAGTAATCTTTATCAAAATCGGACTTTATTAGCGGAACATTCGATTCCACAACAAATTCCTTAAGCGATTCGTTGTAGAACACCTCGCATTTGGTAATGTATTTTTTTGGTTGGTTAAGTGCAAAGATTAACGCTAACAACACGCATAGTGCTACCCCGCTCAGAAAAAGCCATTTATGCAGGTATATTACCTGTAAGAAGCGCAGGATATCAAATGTACCTTCAGTCTCGCCACCATTGCCTGGTGAGTTGACGATGTGCGATTCGTTGTCAGCGAAAGATATTTTATCTGTATCCGGAGGGATGGTTTCTTTCATCTCTGGGGTTAGTTCTGATAGTTTGTTAGTTTTTTATTGAGTCAAAATTGTAGTATCCTGAGATAATCACATTCTCCTGACAAACATCAGATAATATGCATCTGATATTTAGCCCATTATGATTATTCTTCCCGCAGCTATATCCTATTCGGAAGATTCTGCCGGTAAGCCCTCTTCCTTTTTCCTCTTAACCAGATATAAACTGATAGCCCCGTATGCAACAGCCAGGCTGATAAGCAAGACTACCCCTGAACCTGTAGGCGCACCGCCACCAACAGGTGCATTGGTGGGTGTGCCACCATTAGGAAATGACGGATCAGCAGGAGGCGCAGTAGGCCCTTGGGCAAACAAGTTTGAACCTGCAACCGACAAAAGGCATGTCAGAAATATTGCTTTAAAAAGTTTTGATATTTTTTTCATTGCTTAGGTATATTATAATTTTCACAAGTTTTGTTAGAGTACAACTATTTTATGTGTTTCTATTCCCGAAGGAAGCCAGAGTTTTACCATGTAAACGCCAGTTGTTTGAAGGTTTATATGATCGCGGCCCAGGCCGTTTAAGCTGAACTGCTTAAGCATCCTGCCCTGCAGGTCGTAAACAGCAACCATTGACCCGCTCTTTGTGGCCGATGGATATTCCAGGTAAATTTCGTGGCCGGAAACGGTTACCTTGCTGAGCAGCATAAGCTCCGGATTATCAATGCCAAGCACGCTGCCAAAATGAAGCACAAAGCGGTCAGTTGCATCCTGCGGCGTATGGCTAAAAGTATAAACCGGGTTTGTACGAAGGTCAGCTAACTGCGACAGTTGCTTATCTTCCAGTTTAATGGAAGTTACGTTTTGAAAACTCTCCATGCCACTTGCTGTAAAAGTTAATCCGCCGGCAAAGTCCATAGTAAGTTTCAACGGAACTATCGTGCTACCAGAGGAATTCGGAAGCCCGTTTATACTCAGCTCTTCGTTTTCGCTATTTGAACTTAATTGTGGTGCATATTGTGAGCCATAGAATTTGGCTGCGTCATAATGCTTGTCGTGACCGGTAGTGGCATCAGAAGCAAACCGTACAGCAATTCCATCGCTGGCTGAGTCACTGCTAATTGTTAAATTCAGCACGTTTGCTATAGCATTAGTGCTCTTAATAAAGTTTTTAGTACTATTAATCCGAACAGAATTATCAAAAGAAAGTCCTGTGCTGCTTGCCTTTACAAAAAATGCCTGACCAACCGGAATGATATTATTAACGGATCCGCTCGGTATTCCACCAGCATATGACTGATAATTGAGAGCAGCAGGATTGAAAATCCAGATAGCATCACTTGCAAGTGTTGATTTATCAACCTTATCCCAGTCCATTGATGATGGATAAGGGTTTGGAACAAGGTTATACCCATTTCCGGCTGTATTTATGGTGGGTAAGTATGTGTCATTGTTTAAATTTCCTGCTATAGCATAGGTTTTTGAAGGATATGTATAATATACCATAGCACCCTCGTGTGTATTCAATGTATGGTTAGTCGGATAATCCCAGGAGAACCAGCCATCCGAGGCCGGAAGGTAAGTAAAGAGGAAGGAATGAAGCCACACCCAGGATTCATAGTTACCACTATTATCCCCTGTAACCGGAACCGATACCAGATGATACTTCATTAGAAGGGGGTCTGCGGAACCATTAACATAGCGTTGAACTGTTGCAGCAATATTGCTGGTATTATGGATTAATGAACCTGTGCCACTTGCATCAGATTTAATAATAAGGCTTAAGGTATCTGTATCCTTGGTAAGTGTTCCGTAAACTGTTAGAGCATGTTGCGGATTTATATAGAGTTTTTTCGAATTATTTATTGTAAGATCTTGACAAGTGATATCAGAAGCTAATGAACATGTCCCGTTGATAATCGGGTTATCGCTCGCATCACCATTCACTCCGCCGCCTGCACCAGGCACATCAGTATTGGTCCAACGGGCAGCATCTCCCCAATTTCCGGTTCCAGTAAAAATGGGGACATTAGAAAATGATAATTCAGCAGATAAGATAGTTCCTGCGTCATTTGTTACGTACCCTTT
>CAZEDO010000035.1:0-32294 GCA_964511085.1 uncultured Lentimicrobiaceae bacterium | reverse complement strand
ATTAACATATTATGTTGATAATCAGATTGTTAATATTTTTGTCATGTACTAAAGTGAGTTCATTAAACTTAATCCAATATTTATCACCTCGGATCAGGTTTAATGAACTCATTTATTAGCTATTAGTTTGGATCAATCAGGCTGATGGAAGATTCCGTAACGCAATGTATACACATGGAAATAATTATTTGTAAAATCAGGGGGAAACCATGCCGTGACTGATACATTAGAATATGACAGTCCTAAAGGTTCAGTAGGTTTCTCGTTAATAATTATATACGACAAGGTTGACAAATAGTAGTTTAATTCGTTAGGTGCCAGACAAGGCCAGATTCCAGTATTACCCGCATTAAAATGAAATATCTTGTTGTCACAGTATGGGCCTGGATTACTAGGATCTGGGTATTCCCAATAATTTGCATCTATTGGTATAATATCAGTAAAATAACCCGGGCGAGGCATGCCCATAGGATGGTTAAACTTATAATTCAATTGCTGGGCAGCATCCGAATTACCACCTTGTCCTGCATAAACGTCGCATTTTCCACCACCCAAGCCCCAGTTCCAATAGTCAGTTATCCCGAATGCTACATAGCCTCCAATTGCAGCAGAGCCCCCGCCAAGTGCCATGGTCACTTTTGTTTCGCTATTATTTAGTCCGCTTTTCTCGATAGAAATATCAATAGCATCAAAAGCAAAATCTGGAATGCTTTGTGTTTGGGCTATTGAGTTGATTTTAGCAGTAAGATAGTCATAGGCATCATTTAATTCAGCCATTGATAATGAACTGCCTGTACAGGACATCAATAATGTATCATGGAAGAATTCGAGTCCGTCGAACTGGTGATCATTATTAGCGTTCTCATAATTTAGCAACCCTTCAAGATACCACGTTGCGCTGTCCATAGGCATTGAACCGCCGCTTTTCAACATTAAATTGTTGCGGAAAGCAAGTAGTTGCTTAGTGGTTTTTGACATCGATTGTCCATCTGATTTTGTTGCAGGGTTTAGCTGGTTATCCTTTTTACACCCTGCAAATGTTAGCCCTACTAATAATAGAGCCAATGATAAATGTTTAATTATACGCATTTTGTGTTAATTTTGTGCCTGTTACCGGTGGCAGGGGAGTGGTTGCCGTTAACTTCTTAAGGTACAGGCAGCCATCTCCCCCATGCCGGTATTAAGCCGGTTAAACAATTTATTGATTTGTTTATTCCTATTGCTTTACAATAAGTTACAATGGTGTTTGCTATATCAATCACCGGTAAGTGGATAGCCTGTCGGTTTTCTGCTCCTTTCTTTAAAGTGACAAGGTTCTAATCCTTCTGTTGTTTTACAATAGTTTTTCTTTATGTCATTTATTTGATTAAATAGTCTCATAGTTTATCGATACTACATTAAAGCATATCATAGAGTTTCTTTCAGCTAAAATATTAGATTGTAAGTGATTTAATGCACAATCTATAATGATAGATCAATTATCAGTAATGCAGTCTGGATTTATTAATAGAAAATGCTTTTGTACCTCATAAGGAAATTTGTATCCCTTTCCATCGCTTGGTTTGGAATTTAACTTCTTGCCAGAAGGGAGGGCGCGATGGACAAAATATCCTGATAACAGTATAAAAGAAGCAATGAAAAACTTAGCGAAGAGAAATCATAATCGCCAGCAAATGTTTAACGAGATCAAATATAAAATATATTTTCAGTATGATTCACGTGTTTTAAAGAAATCATGAATCTTATCACTTGCAAAACCTGGAACAAATTTACTTGAGCCATTCTATTCGTTCTGTAGCAGCAAATTGTGTAATTTTACGCTTCATTTAGCGTTTTAAGGTTATGTTTCTAAGTCCGGTGTCACGAAAGGTATTCTCCTTTTTGGCCTTATTCTTCCTTATAAGCGGCATTTACGGGCAATCAAGCAGTCATTCAAAAAAGGCATTAAGACTGTTTGAGAAAGCACGGCAGGCATACGAAACAAGGAACTATGTGTCTGCAATTTCCGATATTGAAGAAGCGGTCATAGAAGACCCTCACTATGCCGAAGCTTATCTTTTGCTTGCAGATATTAAGGCCGAATCAGGTCAACTTCCGGAAGCCATTATTGCCTACAAGCAGGCAGCAAAAGCAGATTCTTCATTTTATCCACCTGTTTATTATATCATTGCAAATATTCAGTTCGATTTAATGGAATATGCTGATGCCCTTGTGTATTATCGCAAATTTTTATCCCAACCAAACCGCAATGAAGCCGAGAATCTGAGGTCCCGAAGGAATATTTCGCTTTGTCAGTTTCGTTTAGAAGCAATGCAACATCCGGTCCCATTCCAACCGGTTAACTTAGGCGATAGTATCAATACAGAAGGGTTTGAATACATAAATGCCCTGAGTGTGGACGGAAGCAGGCTTTATTTAACCCGCCGAAGCCCCGCCCATCGTGGAGATGAGAGTTTTTTCTATTCGATAAAGAAAGATAATGTGTGGGGAATAGCGCATGATTTAGGTCCACCCGTTAATACACGCGGTGATGAAGGGGCTCTCTGCCTGTCGCCGGATGGGTCTGAGCTTTTTTTTGCGGCTTGCAGCAGAAATGATAGCTATGGAAGTTGCGATATGTATGTGTCTAAAAGGATTGGCTCCCGGTGGAATGAGCCTGTAAACCTTGGGCCGGTTGCAAATTCGGAACAGTGGGACTCTCAGCCATCTATGTCATCAGATGGGCAAACACTTTATTTTGCCAGCAAACGTAAAGGTGGCAAGGGGAGTTCAGATATCTGGCGTACAGTTCTTCAGCCTGATGGAAGTTGGAGCGTACCGGAAAACCTTGGAGATTCTGTGAATACGCATGATGCTGAAATGACACCTTTTATTCACCCGGATGGACGGACTCTTTATTTTGCTTCCAAAGGGCATCCTGGCATGGGGGGAGCAGATTTATTCGTTTCCCGGGCTGATGAAAACGGAAAATGGAGCAAAGCAAAAAACCTGGGTTATCCTTTAAATACTAAAGCCGACGATTTAAGCCTGGTAGTAAGTGCTTTAGGAGACACAGCTTATCTCTCCTCCGATAACTACGGAGGAAAAGGGAAAGTTGATATTTACAGTTTCCTCCTTCCTGACGCAGCAAAACCAGCTTCTGTCTCCTTTTTGAAAGGAGTTGTTGTAGATGCAATATCCGGTAAAAGGCTACAAGCTGCATTCGAGCTATCCGATTTAAATACTGGTGCAATTGTAGTGCGTTCTTACTCAGATGCTTCAAATGGGGAATTTCTTCTTAGTTTGCCATCAGGAAAGGAATATGCGTTGAGCGTTTCCAGGAAAGGGTATTTATTTTATTCACTTCATTTTGCACCGGAAGCAGGTAAGGACCGGTTTAGACCAGAAATTATTTCAGTTGCTCTCCAGCCTGTTGCAATTGGTCAGTCTATGGTTCTGCATAACATATTTTTTGATACTGACCAATATACTTTACGCAAGGAATCGTTTGTGGAACTCGATAAATTGGTTTTATTCCTCAAAGCAAATCCTAAATTAAAAATCGAAATTGGAGGACATACGGATAGTGAAGGTTCTGATACCCATAATTTGCAATTGTCTGGTGCAAGGGCTAAAACAGTAAGTGAATATCTGATAGCTCATGGTATTGAACTCTTTCGCCTGATTTCCAAAGGATATGGAGAAACACAACCGATAGATACCAATGATACCAAGGAAGGGAAAGCTAATAACCGGCGTACCGAATTTAAAATAATTGGTTGATCAGGTAGAGTTATCTCAAAACAGTTAGAAAACATAAAGTAGAATAACCATATGCCTCATTTCGACTCTGAATTTCTGCTTCACCTTTTGGTGGATACAACACAAAGTGTGGTTGTAATAAGTGCCGTGGATGGAACGATTCTCGAAATGAAGGTACCCCATGTAAGTCGTTACCAAGGCACTGAATTGATCGGCCATAAGCCTCATGAAGTGCTTGATAAATCAACTGCTGATCTCTGGCTTGATGTTTTAAACAAAGCAATTGAAACCAAAACTCCTTTAAAGCGTGAAATCAAATTCACATTCAAAGAGCGACAACTTTGGTATGACTTTACAATTTATCCATTATTGAATGAGAAAGGGGAATTAGACAAATTTGTTATTATTGGCTGGGATATAGAATTAAAAAAAGCAAGTGAACTGGCATTGCAGAAAAATCGGACAGCACTTGAAGAAGTTATTGATGAAAGTATAGCCGAAGTGAAGCGTTCTTATGATCAATTGTTAGCTGAAGTTGAAGAACGTCGCAAGATAGAACTTGCACTTCAACGCACGCAGGAAGATTATAAGCTGATTGTTGATAATCAAAATGACTTGATAGCAAGAGCAGACACAAATGGAATTCTGCACTTTGTCAGCCCATCATGTTGTAAATTTTTCGGTAAAACCACAGAGCAGTTAATTGCGAAATCATTTTTAACATTTGTGCATGAGGATGACCTTGATGCGACATTAAAAGCTATAGCATGTTTAGCATATCCGCCATATCATTGTTATTTGGAGCAACGTGCTATGACACATGCCGGGTATCGCTGGATAGCATGGGTATATTCTGCTGTGCTAAATAAGAAAAACAGGGTTACATCCATTATAGGCGTTGGAAGAGATATTACTGAAAGAAAAATAGCTGAAGAAGCCCTTAATGCGAGCAGGAAACAATTTCAGTCCTTAGTGGAAACGGTTAATGATTGGATATGGGAAGTTGATGTTGAATCAATAACTACATATAGTAGCCCAAGATCCAGGGATTTGCTTGGATACGATCCGGATGAACTGGTTGGCCGTCCCCGTTATGATTTCAGCGAACCAGCTATTAAAGAAAGTGCTAATTCTTTTTTTCGAAATTTTGCTGATGCCAGTTTGCCTTTTGCGGGTATTAAAAGCAACTTTGTGCATAAAAATGGCAAAATCGTTCTTCTTGAATCCAGCGCCTCACCTCTATTTAGCAGTGATAATGTCCTGATTGGTTACCAGGGAGTTAGTCGTGATATAACCGAAAGGCAGAATTTTGAGCAAGCTCTTCGCAAATCTGAACAGAAATTATCAGGTCATCTCCAGCAAACCCCTTTGGGATTTATTGAATGGGATATAAACAAAGAAGTACTTGATTGGAATCCAGCTGCTACACGGATTTTCGGTTACTCTCGCAATGAAGCTATACGTGAGGAAATATTCAGCAAGATAGTACCATCTGAACTTCATCAACTTTTGGAAAAAATCTGGCATGATATCCTTAATGGAATAAATGTGCATGTTATAAATCAAAATATCCGGAAAGATGGGACCCGGATATATTGCGAGTGGTTCAATACGCTTGTCCGCAACGAAAATAATCAACCAATTGCTATTTCATCATTAGTAAGTGATGTCACAGAGCGAAGGAGGCTTGAGATGGAACGTAAATTCTTTGAAGAATTGATGGAGGAGACCAATGATATAATCTCAATTGCCTCTGCCAGCAAACGAAAAATAATGTTTATGAACAAAGCCGGACGCGATATCTTCGGCTGGCCGGATAATTATGAACTTATTGGAAGTAGTGTAAATGAATGCCACCCTAAACGGATACTTGAGCTAATGGAGAAGGAATGGTTACCAATAGTAGCAAAAAATGGAGTTTGGAAGGGAGATTCATCAGTACTCGCAAAAGATGGGCGGGAAATTCCTGCTGAACAGATTATTAAGAGCCACAAAAACCCGGAAGGAGAAGTGGAGTTCTACTCAACCATTTTGAGTCTGAAAATTTGAGGATACCATAATAAATCCATAGCCTATGGTAATGAATATGTCCAGAATTATCAGAAACAAATGGTATTCTGAAAATGGTAATCTATTCTATTCGCAGGATTTCGACTTTCCTTAAAAAGCCAGGCACTATAAGAGTTTCCTTTCAATATAGTTAGCGATCGCATTAATTGATTCAAAATTTTCTTCAACCAGTTCCGAGTCCAGAGCTTTAACAGCAAACTGTTCTTCTACAAAGCTTATTAACGAAATAAAACCCATTGAATCGAAAATACCCTGGGTAAAGATCAGTGTGTCGTTATTTACCTGGTCTTCTGTAACATATGTAGTTTCAACAATAAATTTCCTGATTTTGTTTTTAATCTCATTCACACTCTCCATATCTGTTAAATTGCTTATTTATTTATAAACGCCGGTAAGCGTCGTTTTTGTCCCATCGTTTTCAATTACATCTGTAATCCTCTGGCAGAAAAGAGGAGCTGCTCTTTTCGCAAATGCCTTACCAGGATGAGAGTCACCCGAATTAATGGCATATTCATTTTTAAGGTACAACCCACCATCAGTTTCAAGCTTTTCAAAATCAAACAGGTAGATATTATCGTGTTCGGTATCCCACTCATTTCGGACCCATTCGAAAAATGATTTCGCGCGAGCTGCGCTAGCGGGGTTTGTGCCTGACGCAATTCTTACAGCACCAGTCCAGATAAGGAATTTAGTGTTCGGGAATTCCAGCATTTTCTGTTTCAATGCCAGATACTGAAGCTTGTAGTTTTCTATTCGTTTTTCGGGAGATTCAATATCAGGTTGGTTTGTATCCTCAAGCAAGTCCCCAACAGGGTAACAATGTTTGAGAATTATCATGTTATACTTCTTCGTGAGTATTTCCAGCGTTGGCTCTTCCATATATGGCTGATTGCCTGCATGTTTAACCCAGATTGTATAATAATCATAGGGGTAATTGTTCCAGCCATAAGGTTTGTCTTTAGGGAAAAACAGCTGAGATATCTGATAGGATGTTCCTTTGGATTTATTATAATCATCAAACCAATTAGGGACATCGGATTTCCCTCCTATCTTATGACCAAGTATGCTAATGGATTTCCGGCCACCGTCAAAAACAACAGATCCGGTACTATGGTGTAAAAAGAGAATCTTGTATTCTTTGCCTTTTGGTACACTGTTGTTCATACATTGCTCAAATATTACAATTATTAATATAAAAACTGTAAAGTGGAATATTTTTTTCGCGAATTCCATACCTGATAAATAGGGAATAATACTGCAATATTAAACAATATCCTTGGTATATTGTTTGAAAAAGACTTGGAAATGCAAAAAAATAGATAGCTAACAGGATGTAAGCCAGCAATGAAGCTCAACTGAAAAGTTTTCTTAGTTTCGCCAACGAACAATATAAATGAATTATTTTCATGAGAATGATTTCTGCCAGACGAGATTTTTTTATAATTTAACTAATAATACAGAGTCACATTTCGTAAGGATTGCTTATATTTGTAGATAGAAATTAATATAGAGGAATTAAACCTATAAATCGCAAGTATTCATATTATTATAGATGATGTAAGAGAGAAAAATACAAGTAATTCTAAAATATACTAAATACAATCGGGCGAGTTTGCCTTTTTTGAAACCCCTAAGGATCACTGAAAGTAAACCAATATAGCCGGTTGTAACCCTCCGAAAATTTAGCTTGTCCTACTACACTTTACAATTTTACATATAAATTAACACGGCGTACTCCTGAAACGTGTCTTATCATTATTTAAGTAAAGAAAAGAAAAAAATGAAATTTGGAGACTTTCTTAATCAAATACATATAAAGATTCTGGAATATACTACTTCTGAGCAAAGGATTAAATATTTGCGCAGGCAGGGAGTAAAGATTGGGCAAAATTGCACTATTAATTCCTTATGCTTTTCAACTGAGCCCTATCTTATTGAAATCGGCAATCATGTAGCAATTGCAAATGGTACATCATTTATTACTCACGATGGATCTGTTAGGTGTTTTCACGACGAATTTGAAGGAGGTATATATGGTAAAATTAAAATAGGAAGTAATGTTGTGATCGGAATGAATTGTATTATTCTTTATAATACTACGATAGGGGATAATTGTATAATCGGAGCTGGCAGTATTGTAAGGGGGCAATTCCCTGACAATTCGGTTATCGTAGGGAATCCTGCCAAAGTAGTTTTAAACACGAATATTCAAAAAATACTTTACCGTAATAATTCCGGCTTACTCAAGACTAATAACATATCTGCATCTGAGAAAGATAAATTAGTTAAAAAGCATTTTGGTGTAGGACAATAATACATCATGAACGTGAATTGCTTATAATTCCTGTCCTGTTTGGTAGCTTAAAAATCCATGATTGGTGACATTCTCAGGTATTCTGTTGTTTTCTGTTTACGTCTGAAATTGTTATAAATAGACTCAACTTCTTTGGTCGTTTTATTCATTACAGCACCAACCTCTTCGGGCAGGTAACCATTTTCAAAACCAAACCACAATAAATCTAATTCCTGATAAGGGAACTGAAAAAAGAACTCTTCCTGGGATTGTTCAGCCGAATAAGTATCAGTTGTAGGAGTGCGTTTTATAATTTCATCCGGAACTCCCAAAAACTTTGCCAGTTGATATACTTGAGTCTTATATAGGTTACTGATAGGCATCAGGTCGGCAGCACTATCACCATATTTCACAAAGAAGCCTTGCTCAACTTCATGTTTATTCGGCGTTCCTACTACAGCATAGTTCCTTACTTCGGCATGATAGTAGAGCATTGTCATACGCGATCGCTGTTTGAAATTAGACGATGCAACTATCTGCAGGTACTCATTGATGTGAATGATTTGAGATTTCTGGTTGCCATGTTTGTCAACAATAGTAAGCGAAAAATGGGGAGGAAGATTTTGGCTGGTTCCAGTTTTGTTTAACCCAATTTTCATCTTGTAAGTAGAAGGATCATATTCAGGGAAAACCCTTGCAACAGCTTCATCACGACGTTTGTAGCAATTAAATCCATCCAAAGATCCTGTAATATCCTCTTCGATAGCCTCAACTGAAAATTTTGCAGCCAGCTTTAAAGCAAAAGTCTTACTGTCGGAACTTGAATCTTTTTCGGGTAGCATAATTCCAATTACTTTTTCGGAGCCCAATGCCCTTACTGTTAATGCTAAAGTAACCGAAGAATCGAGTCCCCCACTTATCCCGATCACACCACCTCTCTTTCGGGTGCTAATTAAAATATCATTTTTTATTTTTGCAGTGATATGGTTTGTTAAACTTTCAATATCATCTATCCTTAACAACTCAGCGGAGAATGGTTTTCTTGAACTCATTGTGTATTTATTATTTTGCATTTTACTTCAATATGAACTGCTCGGTATAATCTGATTTCCCTTGTTAATCTTTCGTTGGATTTAATACCCCGCAGCCTGACTGCCATCAGGCAGGCTTGCTGCGTTTTTTACTTTATTTCTAAGGAGAATACAGAATACAGGAGTCAGAATTTGAAAATTCTTCTGGAGTCGGGCTTCTGGATTCTGATACCACGCTGCTTGCAGCGTGGTGGTTCATTAAACATCATTTGAGCAGGACGCTGCAATTACCCTGATGTTTCCTGATACATCTGTCACCGGTTCTATTTGTTTGTAAAGTTCTGAATTTTCACATAACTTAATTATAAATGGCCCTTGTCCAACACCAACTTCAAAAATTACCCATCCTGGATTACTTAGGAATTTCGGAGCTTCACGTATTAAATTTTTAATAACCTTCATTCCCACCATTCCTCCATCAAAGGCCATAGCAGGTTCATTTTCTGATATCTCCAAATCCATTTTTGTTACCTTGGAAGTGGAGATGTAAGGCGGATTACAAACGATTAAATCGATATTTCCGTAATAAGTTGCAGATTCAAAAGTTGAAAACAGGTCACTTTCGGTTGCATTTACCCGCCGCCCGAGTTTTAAAAATGAAATATTTTCCCTTGTTAGACAAACTGCTTTTCTCGATAAATCAGAAGAATTAACGACAATATCAGAAAGGAAACAGGCTAAAGCTATTCCCAGGTTTCCTGAACCACAGCAAACATCAAATACGTTGACTTTATGTTTATTCCGCGATATGTTTTTACAAAGTTCAAGGGCAGCTTTCCCTAAAATTTCAGTTTCTTTCCGGGGAATCAGAGCCCTGTTATCACATAATAATTCGATACCCATAAAGTTTTGCCGACCAGTGATATACGCCAGCGGTTTCCCATTTATCCTTTGTTCAATTAGTTGATACAATATAGTTATTTGTATGTCAGATAGTTCGGGAAGAGGAACTTTAGAGCCTTCTTCAGCTGATAATGGGTGACCATAGGCTTTATTCCATAATGCTTTTATTGTGGAGTCAATTGTTTCTTCGGGTTTATTATCCAGAAAAAAGAGCTTGCTTTCCAATTCCAATTTGATTTTTCTATATAATTGTTCCATTTTTATACACTTAAAATCTTTTTCAATTTCCCTTTATCTATCTTGCCATTGTTGCTTTTTGGCATTTCAGGAAGGAATACGATTTTTTTGGGAACCATAAATACTTCCAAATTAGCCATACACGCTCTTTGAATTTCTTTTTCGCTGATCAGGACCTGATCATGAGTAGTAACGTATGCAATTATTGATTCACCTAATAGTTCATCAGGAAAGCCAATAACGGCCACTTCTTTAATTCCGGCCATTTTATAAATTGCGTTTTCCACTTCAACCGGACTTACTTTTTCTCCTCTGGTTTTAATGATATCATCGTTCCTACCCTGAAAATACAGGAAGCCATCAGCATCCATTTTAAAGAGGTCATGGGCACATAATATTCTCTCTCCCGGAATTGAACCCGGTCTAAGCATTTCCTTACTCAGTGCTTCATTATTCCAATAGCCTGCCATTATGTGAGGTCCCCGCACGTAAAGGATTCCTGTTTCGCCTGTTGGCACAGGTTTCCCGTCCTGAGATAAAAGAAAAACTTCAGTACCAGGGATAGCTTTGCCAACAGAATTTGTTTTGGAGTCAATTAATTCAGGTTCCAGATAGCTAACTCTTTTGCATTCTGTTAAGCCATACATCTTGAAAATGAGGGCATTGGGAAATATGTTTTTCAAGTCTGCAATAAATTCAGCAGGGAGTGCTGCAGCTGTATTTGTTATTTTATTAATACAATCGAATGTGAGTCCTGTTTTTTTGTATGTAGCAATCATCATTGCATATATTGATGGTACTCCAGGAAAAACAGTAGGTTTTAATTGTTCAATTTGTTTGAATATAGTCGGAGGAAAATTGAATGAATGCTCAACAATGAGTGTTCCTCCAATTGTTACAGCCAAAAATAGCTGATAAAGCCCATAATCAAAAGCTAAAGGCAGTACAAGCATTATACGCTCATCTTCAGTTAATCGTAAATATTCGATCAGGCTCCATGATGTAAATACCATTGCCTGATGGGTCATCATTACTCCTTTTGGAAATCCGGTGCTGCCGGAAGTGTAAATTAACGCAGCCAGATCATTGGGTATAATATGAGGTAGAGTTGTTCTAAGATCATCTTTGATGATGATTTCTTCATAGTCGCTGAATACTGTTCTGTTATCGCTTTTCTGAGGTTTCCCGCCGGAAAGAATAACTTCCTGTATTTCTTGCAACCCATCAAGAGCCAACGAAAGCTCATAAATGAGCGGGAGCTCAGAAATAATCAGTTTTGCTCCACAGTCCTGTAGAATATAATTTAATTTACTTGCTTTAGTTTGTGGATTAATGACCAGAAAAACGCAGCCGGCAAGCGTAATTCCGTAGATAGAAACAATACATTGCCAGGAGTTGTTCATGTATATTGCTACCCTATCACCCTTTTTGACTCCTGCATTTAAAAGATAAAATGCTAAGTTTTCTGAACAATTCTTCAGGTTTCTGTACGAAAATTCTTCCCCTTTGTAAATTGCAACAGTTTTATCTGGATGTTTTCTGAACGAAAACTCCAAGGCCTCTCCCAATAAACGCTGTGGTCTTGAAATCATGATTTAAATATTATTAATTGATCTAGCAGTGGAAGGTAATATTGAACTACTCTTCTTGAATAATGCTGAGTAAATTCGTAGGTTGGTTATTAGTTTCAGGCTGTTTCCCTAAAATAAAAAATTGATAGAACAATTGTGTGGAAATTATTCCGGTAATAGCCATGTTTTCGACTTCAGAAGCCTGGCCTGTTTTCTTTATTTTTTCAATAAGCTTCGAAGTTATCCCGGAATCAAAGATCCCATATTCTTTAATTGTTTTTGAATCGATGATTGAATCAACATAATCAATTTTATCCTTTTCAAAGAAGCTACTGCTTATTGGAGCCCTGTATGCTTGTTTTGAACGTTTAAGTATTGATTCAGGTATTTTACCTTCCATGATTTTTTTAAGAAGGTATTTTTCATTTAAGCCATTCATTTTTAAACCTGTGGGTAGATTAGCGGCGAATTCAATAAAGCGGTGATCAAGAAAAGGATATCTGCCTTCCACGGAATTAGCCATTGTCATTCTGTCGCCTTGAGAAGAAAGGAGATAGCCCGACATAAATAGAGTTGATTCAATATATTGCGCTTTTGCAAGGTTTTCCCAATTATCAAAGCCATCAGGACAATGGTTAAGCCAACTATCAAAAGGGTCAAAGTTTTTTACAATTTGTTGGTGGGACGGATGAATGTACTTCATTATATGGCGTCCGTTATTCCACCGCATGAGATGTGAGTATGCAGGAATGTCAGTATCTGTCAGCCTGTATCCGAAAAAGAATTTTAGAGTTTGAGCATTTGAATTAGTTATCTGTGGGATATATGGGTAAAGTTTCTTCAATAATAAGGGGCGAAGCTTTGAACCAGGGTCACGAGCCCAAAATCTTCTGATTATCATTTCTTTGAACAGATCATAGCCTGCCAGCATCTCATCAGCACCTTCGCCGGTAATCACCACTTTAATATTATTCTGCCTCACAAATCTGGAAAGATTGAACATAGGAGCAGGGGCGGTGCGGAGCATTGGACTTTCCGAATGCCATACCACGCTGGGGAAAGCTGTGGAAATGTCCTCATTCGTGCATGAAATGCTTTTGTGTTTTGTGTTCAGAAAAATTGAAGCTTCATTTTGAAATGATGTTTCATCAAACGATTGATCTGCAAAACCAATTGAGAATGTATTGAGCACACCAGGTTCCAACTTTTTGATCAGAGCCGTAGTTGATGTGGAATCAAGACCTCCACTTAGATACGCAGCTACTGGTACATCGGCGCGAAGCCTTATCCGCACTGCATCGGTAAGAATTTCTTCCAATTCATCTTTAGCATCCTGCAATTTAACAGCTCTTATATTCTGTTGTTCAGGAAATTGAAGCTTCCAGTATGGCTCAGTATAAATGCCACGTGAATTTATTTTAACGTAGTACCCGGGTGTTACTTCCTTGATATTATTAAAAAGAGTTGCAGGAGTTAAATTGGACCAATACGTGAATACCTGACAAAGAGAATTTATTGATAATGATGGTTTTACATCAGGATTCTGAAGGATTGCCTTGATCTCAGAGCCGAAAATAAATGATCCGTTATTATCGGTGTAAAAAAGTGGACAGATGCCAACCCTGTCCCTGACCAATACTAATTCGTGATGTATTTTATCCCAGATTGCGAATGCAAATTGTCCGTTCAGTTTGGAAATGAAGTCTATTCCCCACCTGGAATATGCAGCAACAATAACCTCTGTATCACTTTTAGTCTTAAATCGGACACCTTTACTTTGGAGTTCGTTCCTTAATTCGATATAATTGAAAATTTCGCCATTAAAAACGATCCAGAAATTACCGGATTCATCACAAAGGGGCTGCTGACCTGTAGTGAGATCTAGTATAGATAGGCGAACGTTGCCCAGGCCCAGATTAGTATTCAGGTAAATACCCCGTTCGTCAGGCCCTCTGTGATTAATAGCCAGGAGCATGTTCTCAAGTGTTTTGCCTGAAACATGGTTTCGGCTCCGGTAATTGAATATCCCGACTATTCCACACATTATTCCTAAAATTATTGATTTATGCTTTATGATATTTAATTGGGAGATCAACTATTATTTGCAAACAGGAATTTTACCTTTGAATTCACATTTCCCATCTTTTCTTTTTTTCATTATTCGAATATAGTCTGTATGGGGGTATGAAAGTGCAGTCTCCATAAATACAAATATAAAGATATATATAATACAGACAAACACTCTTTGTGGCTGAGAATTCAATTATATGTAAACAGCAGGCATTTTTATTAACATTAATGGATTATAATTGTTTTACTAATTAAGTGATATCTATTCATATTACTTGTTTCTGTTGCTGAAATATAGTTATAGAAAGCCTCAAAATCTACAGGATTAAGAAGTTGCATGCTAAAATTGATATATCATTCTCCTTCTTGCCAGTATGCGGCTAAATAGCTATCTTTGCACCCTCGTTTTAATTACTACATTAATCATATGATTCACATAACATTACCAGATAATTCAGTTAGAGAATATCCAGTGGGCAGCACAGCGCTTGATGTTGCGCTTAGTATTAGCGAAGGTCTGGCGCGTAATGTGCTTGCTGCTAAAGTTAATGATGAGGTTTGGGATGCAACACGGCCTATAAACAACGATGTTCGCCTGCGATTGCTCACCTGGGAAGATGCTGACGGAAAATCGACCTTATGGCATTCATCTGCCCACCTTATGGCTGAAGCCATTGAATTGCTTTATCCTGGTGTGAAATTTGGCATAGGTCCGGATGTAGAAAACGGTTTTTATTATGATATGGATTTTGGCGAGCGCACTATCACTCCTGAAGATCTGTTAAAGATTGAGCAGAAAATGCTCGAGCTTGCCCGTGAAAAACAAGGATATATAAGGCAGGAAGTTTCGAAAGCAGACGCTCTAGAACATTTCAGGCAAAAAAATGATGAGTATAAACTGGAACTAATTAACGATTTGCAAGATGGGCAGATTACGTTATACCATACTGGTAAATTCACTGATTTATGCCGTGGCCCGCATTTGCCTGATTCAGGGTTTATTAAAGCTATAAAATTACTTAACATCGCCGGTGCTTATTGGCGGGGCGATGAAAAACGGAAGCAGCTTACGCGGATCTACGGTATTACCTTCATGAAAGCAAAAGATCTTGCTGACTACCTTGTATTACTTGAAGAAGCCAAAAAGCGTGATCATCGAAAATTAGGAAAGGAATTAGAGCTTTTTACTTTCTCGGCCAAAGTGGGCATGGGGCTTCCGTTATGGCTTCCTAAAGGAGCCCAGTTGCGTGAAAGGCTTGAGTCGTTTCTCAAAAATCTTCAGCGTAAAGCCGGATACCTTCCTGTGATTACGCCGCATATTGGCAATGTTGAGTTATACAAGACATCCGGACATTTTCAGAAATACGGGAAAGATTCTTTTCAGCCGATTACAACACCGGTAGAAGGCGAGCAATTTATGCTTAAACCCATGAACTGTCCTCACCACTGCGAAATATACAGTCACAAGCCCCGATCATACAAAGATCTGCCTGTCCGGCTGGCTGAATTTGGAACAGTCTATCGTTACGAACAAAGTGGGGAGCTTCATGGGCTTACACGTGTGCGTGGTTTCACGCAAGATGATGCACATATTTTTTGCCGTCCCGATCAGCTGAAGGATGAGTTTATTGCAGTTATTGATATTGTGCTTCATATATTCAAAACTCTTGATTTTCAGGACTACATTGCACAGGTTTCCCTTCGCGATCCTAATGACCATGAGAAGTACATTGGTAGTGACGAAAATTGGGAGAAGGCCGAAAGGGCAATTATAGAAGCCGCAGATGAAAAAGGCCTGAAAACTGTTGTTGAAGTTGGAGAAGCCGCGTTTTATGGACCTAAGCTTGATTTTATGGTAAAGGATGCCCTTGGCCGTAAGTGGCAATTAGGAACAATACAGGTAGATTATAATCTTCCTGAGCGCTTTGAATTGGAATATACCGGAAACGATAATCAAAAGCATCGTCCGGTGATGATTCATCGTGCCCCTTTCGGGTCGATGGAGCGTTTTGTAGCCGTACTTATTGAACATTCGGCAGGAAAATTTCCACTCTGGTTAACTCCGGAACAAGCTATCATCCTGCCTATCAGCGAAAAATACGTTGAGTATGCAAAAAAAGTTTTACATTTGCTGGAAAATTCCGAAATTCGCGCCCTCGTTGACGAGAGGAATGAAAAAGCAGGCAGGAAGATTCGCGATGCTGAGATGATGAAGATTCCTTATATGCTGATTGTTGGTGAAAAGGAAGAAGAATCAGGTACAGTTTCAGTTCGTAAACAAAGCGAAGGTGATATTGGAACATATAGTGTTGATGATTTTGTTAAGCTGATCAACGAAGAAATAAAAAGACTGACTGGTAATTAATCAGTCAATTATAGTTCATAGTTAGTATTCATTAAAGTAAAGGAGATAATATTATAGCAACACAGGTTAGAGGGCCTAGAGCTCCATACAAGCGCAAGGAAGATCCCCACAAAATCAATGATAAGATCAAATCGCCTGTTGTACGGGTAGTTGGAGACAACGTAACACCAGGAATTTACAATATTAGAGAAGCACTGGTTTTTGCTGAAACTCTGGAACTTGATCTTGTTGAGATTTCGCCAACCGCTAACCCACCTGTTTGTAAAGTAATCGATTATAAGAAATTTCTTTACGAACTTAAAAAGAAGCAAAAGGAGATAAAAGCCAAAACTGCTAAGGTTGTAGTAAAAGAGATCCGTTTAGGGCCAAATACTGATGAACATGATTTCAATTTTAAAATGAAACATGCTCAGAAGTTTCTTCAGGAAGGAGCAAAAGTTAAAGTTGAGGTCTTCTTTAGAGGTCGTTCAATCGTTTACAAAGATCAGGGAGAGATTAAGCTTTTAAAATTTGCACAGCAATTGAGTGAATACGCAAAAGTGGAGAAGTTGCCTTTGCTGGAAGGAAAGCGGATGATCATGATACTTTCACCAAAGAAATAGACTGCAGGATAATAATAGATTACCAACTCAAATCAATATAAACGTTACCAAAATCAACTTTGTAAAATGCCAAAAATGAAGTCGAAATCCAGCGCCAAAAAGCGTTTTACGCTAACAGGTACTGGCAAATTGAAACGGAAGCATGCTTACAAGAGTCACATTTTGACCAAAAAATCAACCAAGCGTAAACGTAACTTAGGTTATACTGCCATAGTTGACAAGGCCGATGTGAAAGCCGTAAAGGAAATGCTCCAGTGCTAGTTTATCAGTTTTAACCTTACGTTCAGCCCCATAAGTTCCCTCTAAGCAGGGACGCTGAAGTAAAAAAAACCAATCAAAAATGCCAAGATCAGTAAATTCAGTGGCCTCAAGGGCCCGAAGAAAAAAAATCCTCAAAGAGGTAAAAGGACAGTTTGGGCGGAGAAAAAATGTCTGGACAGTTGCCAAAAATGCCTATGAAAAAGGTCAGGTTTATGCTTACCGCGACAGGCGCACTAAAAAACGTAATTTCAGGAGTTTGTGGATCACCCGCATCAACGCTGGAGTGAGGGAATTTGGTTTATCCTATTCCGCATTCATTGGCAAACTTCATGCAAATAAAATTGATCTGAACCGCAAGGTACTGGCCGATCTGGCCATGAATCACCCGGATGCTTTTAAAGCAGTTGTGGATGCGGTAAAATAGTAACGATTTTTACAAATTCAGATAGCAGCTATCCTCCTAATAAAGGCTGGCTGCTATTGTTTTTGTTCACCTGTTCCTTTCACCGGAGTCGCTTTTCTCTTTTCGTAATTAGGAATGAAATCGCCGATTTGCTCAGTGAGTATCCGTTTTGTCAGAATCTTCTTTTCTTCATCAAGAAGGAACATAATTGGTGTACTATGAACATCATAAAGATCGTGAAAGTTTTTTGTAAAGCTCAGGTTGCCATTCACATCTATCCATCCAGGCTGGTGTGAACGGATGTATTTCTTCCATGCAGTGAGTGATGTATCGCTACTAACAGCAAACACCTGAAGATTGTATTTCTCTTTGATTTCTTTATAGAGTTTGATTGCCTTCGGCATTTCGGTTTTACAATGACCACAATTGCTCTCCCAAAAGAAAACAAGGGTGTAACGGGCCTTAACCCCGGCAAGTGCTACAGGCTGGTTGCTGGTATCCATCATAATCATATCTGGCGCAGGTTTTCCAATCAACAAAGGCTTCAATGTATTCGATCGTTTAATAATGTTATCTTTCACAGCAGGATAAAGCCAATCGGCAATTCCAGTCACATAGTATTTTTCGACAATATATACGAATACTGCATCGAAACCCATGATCTCGGAGGATTCGTACCGCACTGTAAGATGCCACACAAGGAATTTGAATACCTCTTTGTTTCCAATGCCTTTATTAATTATGTAATCACATGCAGCCATTATTGAATCTGGGTGTTGCATGATAAGTTTATCGAGATAAAAATCAATTTTTTCCGTTAGCACCGGAGTGTAAACCAGGCGGTCATCGGCAAAATCAATATTGTCAAAAAAATGTTGGCGATAGATTTGAAATAAACGTGAAGAATCAGCTTTGCCTTCTGAATCAACAAGATAAGATTTCAGGTCGGGTTCAGTGTTAGCTCTGATAAATGCAATTGCAAGGGAACCGGGATGTTGGTTGATGAGTTTTGTGATATATGTCTTTACTTCCAGATTAATAGTTTCAAGTCGTTTACGGGCTAAGGAAAGCGAATCATTTGAAGTAGTTTTTTTCTTAATCGTTGCCTGCAATGGTTGAACCTCTTTTTGCTTTTGGGCCAGGAAAGCAATGTATTCAAAGAAAATAATATTTTCGTCTGAATTTTTAACACGCATACTTCCGGAAATATCGGCAGGATCGCATTGAAATTCAATATGCTGCTCTTCTGAAACAAAGAAATCAAAGTATTTGTTTTTTTTCTCCCCTGCAACCACATACATGCCGGATTGAAGTTTTTCCGTACCTTCGAAGGCATATATTCCATTTTTATCCAGTTTGGCGGTGTCATCGAGGTATTGCTTATTTCCGTAGTAATGAGCGAGATAAATTATAGAATCGGCATTGCCTTTGAGGCGCACATTGAAGCGGTATCCTTTAGGTGCTCCAAATAAAGTAGTGGAAGCTAGTAAAACGAGAACTATAATAGGTGTGAAACGTTTACGCATATGAAGTTAAATAAGTTGCAAATTTACAAAACGCTTTTTACAAAATTAATGCCAGTTAGATGAAAAAGTTAATTCTACTCTCCATTGTTACTTTGGCTCTATATGGAAGCCTGTCAGCGATAAATCAGGATTCTGTTAAACTTTCCTTGCGAAAAAAAGCATTGGAGAACTACCATAAGGTAAAAGATACAGTAACTGTTCGCACATGGATGAACATGGATAGGATGAACAAGGCACTGATTCAAATTGTGGAATATGATAACCAGTTGTTGGAATCATATAAGAGCAATGATTCTGCAAAAACCAATATTGAACAGGGTAGTATTGATGCTTTGGGGCCTAAACCTTTAAAAGAAATCAAGGCTTTAGCGTCCAAACCGTTACTTCCGTTGGAATCTATTATTGCAGTCAGTGTTGCAGCAGGCATTTTGTTATTGGTCCTGATTGTTTTCCTAGTGAAGCGATCAATTACTATTAAAAATCTAAGGGGGGAATACAATGAGCGTGAAGAATCCTTTGATTCAAAGTTCAATCGCCTTGAATATTTGGAAAATGAAGTTTTAAAAATGAAAACCCGTGAAAATGAAGTTAAAGCGGAATTAGGGAAGGGTATAGTTGATTATCAGGAAAAAATGCAAACTCTCCGTAAGCGGATCGAAGAGTTGGCAGATGAAAATACAAGACTCGAAAAAATGAATATAGCACTTGCTGAAGGGAATTTTGCTGAAGCTGAATCTTCTGTGAAGAAAACAGAAGAAATGAAGGATAACATCATTATTGAAGCTGATGGCCTGTTCAAACGAGTGAAAAAGGTGCGCAAATAGATCAGGAGCTGTCTAATATACAAGCATATCTGATGTAGCACTCAGCCCAAACCACATTTTGTCTTTTACCTTAATATCAACCATCAACTGGTACTTGCCTTTGTTAGCCGGCATCGCTACTATCATATCTTGCGTAAGGCTTCGGTAAACATCCGTTTCCAAAGGAGTCTGCAACCCACCCCATTCTACCATCTCCTTGTTTCGAAACCAGAAATAAGATATAGTCACGCTATCACCAGCGGAACAACGTAATGGAATATCTGCTAAATTTTTAATAGTTACAGGAATAAAAACTGTA
Source organism: uncultured Lentimicrobiaceae bacterium (assembly GCA_964511085.1). GTDB lineage: Bacteria > Bacteroidota > Bacteroidia > Bacteroidales > DASVHX01 > DASVHX01. The sequence continues at coordinate 12,099 of CAZEDO010000035.1, read as the reverse complement.
TCGCGGGCATGGTAAAAGCTTCCCGGGTTTATACTAATTCTGGAGTTGCTTATCAAGTATTGATAATCATTCGGTGTGGCCGTTGAATCACAGAGCCGTTTGTAAGCAAGAGGCTTCAGAACAAAGTAATCGAAACTGAGATAAGAGTCGTTGTAGGTCTCCCACATACGCAGAAGAAAACGGTAATTCCTCAGCTGTGTGTAATTGTGATTGAAATCAATATCTGCTTGTGGAGCAATTGTAATCGTGCTATCCCTTCCTTTGCAGGCGCTTATTAAAATTGTTTCGATAGGATACGACCAATTTATCATGGAATAGGAGCGTTTGAATTGTTTTTCAGATGCGATAAATTTACTGCCCCCTATCTGCCTGGCAGAAGCAATCATATTTTCTATCTGATTTGTTCGCCTCATAAAAGGCTTACTTCCATTATAGATAAAAACCAGGCGGTATAGGATAAGCCCGGCAAGCAATAAAAAAACGATATTATTCAAACCTGGCCTCGCTGTGCGGGGATAGCTATAAATAACCGGTATCAACGCCATTGGAACTATCGGGAAATATACCTGTTCAATATAGCGGCTATATTCAATGCCTTGGTAACCGGTATTAACAAATGCAATAAATCCAGCGAATGCAAAAAAAACTAACAGGGCTTTCAGTAAAGAACCATAGCGCAGGAGCATGATGATACCGGTAATCCACAAAATAAGGACTTCGGTATAATAGCGAAGCAGGAATTTGCCAAGTTTGATCAGATAATCAGCTGAAATAAGGTTCAGATATTGTTTGTTATTTGAGTAATCGAATTGCCAATTGACCTTTCCTTGTTCGTATTCACTGAATGTTGTGAGTTTGAAGTACAAAGCACCTCCATATACCATGATTAACAGGATATAGAGTTTCCAACTGCGGGGTTCGCCCGAAGGGATATCAAAAAGCAGAAGGAAGGCAAAAAGGCCAAACACAAAAGGATGACTTGTGAGAGCAAGTACTTCGAGCAAAACCAGCAGGACAATGGTGAACCACCCTCCTATATTTTGACGAAAGAGGCTGTAGAATACGATCAATAGACCTATTCCATAATACAACTCGAACTGAGGCGTAAAAAAACTATGAAGGATTCCAACCGTCTGTATTAGTATGAGCATAAGGCCGGATCGACGATCATCCAGCCCAAAATAAACAAAAATGAAAAGAAAGTAAAAGAATAAGACATGCCCCAGCGAATACATTATCAATATAGGTTTCAGGCTTAGGCCACACCATACACCAATGAGCGGGAGCAGTTGCGAAATTGCCAAAACATAGCGATCATGTTCAATCCAGAAAAAGCGGCTGTTAACAGCTTTAAACAAATAGTACCCTGAGTCGGCGTATAACCTTTCCCTGAATAGAAAGACAGCCAGCATACCCAGAAGAATGAAAGGCAGGTGTGGAACCAACTTGCCTGCTATTAAATATCTGTTACGTTTTTGGAGAGCCACGAAATGATTAAGATATTTATGGTGATTTATTGGTATTTTCTCTCTCCGGCCTCAATCTTTATTGGAATATGGTTTTCTGCCGGCGGGATAGGGCAGGAGTATCTGTGGTTGTAAGCGCAGTAAGGATTGTATGCTTTATTAAAATCTATTTCTATGTTGTTTGACTGTGGTATTCGCAGATCGAGATAGCGTCCCCCTCCATAACTTTCATCAGCAGAAGTTTCATCGGTAAAAGGAACGAAAAGATAGTCAGCATAACCTGGTTTTTTTATCAGTTCAACATTTTGGTAAACTTGCAGCGTAAAGGTTGTATCCATTAAATTGAACGATATCGTTCCAAAAGTCCGGTATTCAGGTTGGCGATTCGTAGATGTTTTCATTTTGAAGGTCACGGGTATTTCAACTTTGTGAAATGTCGCAATAACCTTGTACTTCGTATCGGGCCTGAAATAATTTAATCCCGAAAAATTTGCAATTTGTTCATAGGAAAGAGGTGATTGTGCAGTGTCCGTAAATTCGTTGTTCTTGTGGGAGCGTTCAATTTTAATTTCCTTTATATATTGCTTTCTGTTCGCCTTGTCAGATTCAGTATTCTGACCAATGAGCCATGCCGGCATTATTATTAAAATCAGTATTAGTAAGCGATGGTTCATAAAGATAATCTGATAAGTTTTCAAAATTACGAAAATTGCAGTCTGTTTGACCATTATTCATTATACGAACAATGTTGCCAGATACTTGTTTACCTTGTACAAACATTAAAGAATAATAATTTGTCAAAAGCTATTCCGATAAAACAAAGTTTACAGCATCTGCGAAAAGAGTATTCATTAAGTACACTGAATAAAAGTACAACGGCTGCCGATCCGTTAGATCAGTTTCAAAAGTGGTTTGCACAAGCAATCCAGGCTGAGATAGACGAGCCTAATGCCATGATACTCGCCACTGTGTCAAGTGAAAACAAGCCTTCGGCACGCGTTGTTTTACTCAAGGATATAGAGAAGGGTGGGCTTGTGTTTTATTCAAATTTTGAAAGCCGGAAAGGTCAGCAGTTGAAATCAAATCATGCAGCTGCATTGGTTTTCTTTTGGCCTTCTCTCGAAAGGCAGGTCCGTGTAGAAGGGTTAATATCCATAATTGACGATATAACAGCATCAGACTATTTTCAGAAGCGTCCACGCGAAAGCCAGGTAAGTGCTATAATTTCGCCTCAAAGTGAGCCGATACCATCCCGAAAATACCTTGAGGATGTCAGAAAGTATTTCCTTTCGGCCAATGCAGATAAACCTTTGGAGCGCCCTTCAAATTGGGGCGGATACATTCTTATTCCCGACAGGGTAGAATTCTGGCAGGGAAGAGCTAACCGGTTGCACGACCGGATACAGTACGTCCTTACTGAGAATGGCTGGGTAAAGGAACGGCTTGCACCATGAGCAAGAACAAAGATGCAAAGCTCATCATATAGAAAAATTTATGATAAAATTTTGTAAATAGTGGATTATTGGTGTTCGTTTCTCAAAAGGTCATTAATTGTTTTCACAGGATTGAAAGTGATGATAGGAACTTCCACGAAAACTGTATTCCAATCGGCCATAGCGCCATTCCATAAGCCTGGGAGTTCCTGGGCTTTGAGACTAAGTCCATCCTTCGATTTTATGGAGATAAAGCCGGTTGAAGCGTACACATATTCATGCAGGTCAAAGTTATGTCCTTTGTAATCACGCACCCCACAAACAAGATCCACTGGGTTGAAATGAGTAGCTTGTCCAAAGATTTCTTTTTGAATGCTGTCTTTTATATCAATTTGCGACGATTCAACTATTTGTAGTGAATGCTCGCCTTCGCTGTTTTGAACCCAGAAAGGTCCGCCACCTGGTTCTCCTTCATTTTTCACCATACCGCATACGCGCAGAGGTCTGTTGAACTTGTTGAAGAGATAATCAATCTTTTCAATCTGTGGTAAACTCTTGAAATCCGCCGGAGGCTCAATTGAAAGTTCTTTCTTTGCAAATTTCAATATAGCTTTCAAATCTTCGTCGTCAACGTTACCTTTTTCGAGAGCCTCCATGTATTCGAAGATAATTTCCTGTATCTCAATAAGGTATCCGCCTATTATTCGTTTAAAAAGATAAGTGTCAGCTTTAATGCGATCAGGAACTATATTATCAATATTCTTGATAAAGATAATCTCGCCCTCTCTGTCATTCAGGTTTTCGATGAGTGCTCCGTGACCGGCAGGCCGGAAAAGGAGGCTTCCATCGGCTTCACGGAATGGCCTGTTCTGAAGATCGACTGCAATTGTATCGGTAGATGATTTTTGTATCGAAAATGTGATTTCATAAGTAACATCAAAGAATTCCTCGTACTTATCTTTCACGCGGTTTATTTCATCAATAAATCTATCGGCATGCTCGGGCGAAATAGTAAAATGTACAGCTACCCTTCCATGCTTATCCTTGCAATAGTTCGCGCCTTCCACCAAGTGCTCTTCAATGGCCATCCTCGAACCATCAGGATAGCGGTGAAAAGAGAGCAGGCCTTTAGGGAGGTTTGCATAGTTGAGGCCTGGTTCGGAAAGGAGGAAATTTATGATTGTGCGATAATCGTTTTCTGCCAATAGATGAACTAATGATAATCCGCTATTTTCAAGTGCGGTAACCAGATCAGAATAGAAAGCAAAATCACTGAGACGTTTAATGAATGATTGAACTGAAGGATCTTTTTTTAATGCCTCATTTTGTTGCTGATCTGATTCCAGAGCACTGAATTCAAAGAGACTCTTGAACATACGGCTGGCTGCCCCTGAAGCTGGAACGAATTTTAAAACTTCATATCCTTTGTAATTTGAGAGATAATAATCAGCAAGCCGTTGAACGTCTTTAGGCCCAAAAGCCCGTATGCCGTCTTTAATCGTAGCCGTCTTAATCAATTTGATAAAGGGAAATCCCCTCTTAAAATTATCAATTTGAATATCGATGGTTTTAGGGTCAATGCCTTTAGACTGCAGTAATTTAAGGTCTTCCTTTGTAAGCATATACTATGAATATGGAATGATGCTCAAAAATAGTAAATATTTGTTATCTATGGTGTTTTGCTTTTAAGACGATATTTGTGTGCAAACTTTAAAGAAAAAGGCCGGCTTTTATAAAAAGTTAATTTGCTTGTTAAATATACCGGGAAAATAGTATTTTTGCACCCTCTTTGCCCAGGTGGTGAAATTGGTAGACACGCCAGCTTGAGGGGCTGGTTTCCGTACGGATGTGCAAGTTCGAGTCTTGTCCTGGGCACCAAAACAGCAAAGATTTCCATTCGCCCGGATGGTGAAATTGGTAGACACGCTAGTTTCAGGGACTAGTGACCTTAAGGTTGTGCAGGTTCGAGTCCTGTTCCGGGCACATCAATACAAGGCTAATGCGTTTATATATAGCGTATTAGCCTTTTTTATTATATTTGTTTTGTCAACGGTTTGTCAACCTAATTGGTTTAGAGCAAAAAAAGACTGTTTTTTACCTGTTTTCTGCCTCCCTCGCTAACTGTTTTTAGTTACCACTTTGCCGGATCAATCCGGGGCAAATTCATAATATTTCAGTAACTAAAGATTATTCAAATGAAAAGTGAATACTTTACCATTTGCCATTTTCCTTTTTGCCAATAAGATAATTATAAAGGCTTTGTGATAAGGCGTTTGTAGATTCTTCAAGTGAAGTTACACAACCATCATAGGAATTACCATTAGTATCTGGTTGCCCAGAGAAAAAATCGGAAATACCAAAATAAACATTACTTGCATTAATTGTTATTTGTTTTGGTGTAAATGTAAACCTATACCTACCGTCTTTAAAACCAACTTCTAAAGAATAAGATAAATCATAATACACCTTGTCGGTCGGTGAAACATTTTGAAGGTTTGGTAATTTCAGTTGCTTTGCTTTTTCATTGAGTAATTGCTTGTCCTTGTCATCACTTTTAAGAAATCTATAGAACGCACCTTTTTTAAACCCTTCTAAACGAATATACTCATTTTCAATATTTGCCTTCAAAACTTCTTTTGGATTTTGATAAGTAAGCTGTACCCAGTTTATTGAACATTTGTATAAATCTGCTGCTTTCATTTGTACAATTTGCACTACTATCGGCTCAAAACCTTGTTGAGTTAAGATGAGTTTAGGTAATGTCTGTGAGAAAGCGTGTGCTGAGATTGAAAAGATTGCAATACCTAAAAATATATTTTTCATGTTTCAAGGTTTTGGTTATTACAAAGATATGGTAAAGAGTCGAAAATTGTTTATTTATTGGTAATATTATATAAGACAGAAAGACCGGCATACGCTACCGGTCTTCTGCAACTTAAACAAATCACGTTTTTACCTGGATTATAAAAACGTATTAACGTGCATGGAATACACGCTAATTTCTTTACTTCGGTCGAAGCAAGTTTATAAGGACGTATGTATATCCCGTTCCTATTGACTTTTCCTCAATATTGCACTCATGCCCGGCGCAAATATCCATAAACTTGGCATATTGTTCACTGTCAAGTGATAGCCCCTGAGTAATATTTACCCTTAATACTTGCCCTTCCAACTTTGCGTTAAATTGGCTTCTGTTGTCCAGAATTGCTTGTAAGTTATTTTTCCGGTTCGCTGGGACGTGTGAACCTACGCCTGTAATAACTTTTTCAATCAACTGTAATTTTCCGAATTGTGTTTTCATGGTTTTTGTGGTGTTTTGGTTAATACTTAATTTGTTTTTACTGGTATTTCTATTTCTTGTGTTGTGTTCCAAATTCCAATTTTGTCCTTTTCTTGGACTGTAATAAAAACCGAATCGTAAAATTTACTTTGGATATGGAACGGAGTCTTTTTTGTCCGCAACCCATCCTTGACATACTCGATTGTAATAATTTTCTCTTTTTCCATTTTGTTGTTTTTTGATTGTGATTATTGAGTGAATTAGTATTGATTAAGTATTTATAGTTCCATCAATAAGAATGATTGTATTACCTTCTGTGAGGCCATCGGCTGTTAATGTAGTAGATGCTAAGCGGGGGATTCCATATTGCAATAGCTTTTCGTAGAAAGTCAATCGCTTTTCAGGTTCCAGACTATCGAAGTCAGCTTGCACCTGCTCCCAGTTGTCAGTTAAGAAGTCGTTAATTAACTGTCGCATAGATTTGCTAATCTTATTCGGAGTTCCAGGTGTACGACCATCCGGGTTGTTTGGTTTGCATCCTTTTCTTAATCCCATTTTTATAGATTTTATTTGTTTGTAAAAAGTCAATTCAAGTTCGTTAGTATTTCTCTGAGCAGTTTCAGCCTATCCAAATAAGGTTCAAACGTAGGGTTGCCATTGTAATTTTTCACAATAGGCAGGTGTCCTGCTAAGAACTTTTGAACATCAACTATTGTTGTGGATTTATCCAGCCTTAGTGGCTCAGTTGGAAGTGTGACTGAATTAAAATACTGTTCCAATTCGGAAACATTCCATACATCAATAGGCGAAGACAATTCTCTTTTGTGTGGTTGTGGTATTGGTTCCGGTTGTATTGGTTGCAATTCTTTCAAATCATTTATAGTGCCTTTGACATTCAGTTTATAGAATGTAAATTCCATATCCAGTACCGCTTTGAATATTTGTTCCGCTTGGTTCCTGTCAGATTGTTTAACTATAATTTCATCATGAATTGATAGAAAAGGGATACCAGCAATATTGAGGCTTTGCCATACTACACGCATTACATTAACCTCTGTTGTTTGTAGTAGCCATGCTACATTGGAATAAGGTTTGCCAATATTATGAGGGTTCATGGGTTCGGCTTGTGCTTTGTATTTATTAATCCATGTAATCCAGTCAGCATCACCAAACATCGCAGCAAGTGAGTTATTAGGCTTAGCGAATAGTATTTCAAAGAATCTCTTTTTTGCTTCATCCCTGGTTGATAATCCGGCAATCTGTTGCAGCTTTATGTAAATATCCTCACCCTCTTCAATCCAATTTGAATACTCATTCAGGCCTATAGCCTTTTTAAGCATCTTACTGAGTAATAACGGCTGCATTGTTGTAACATCCAGACCAATGGTCGGGGATCCATCCAGTAATAAATTAGGACGGTATGGCCTATGGAAACTGCTTATAGGTGTATGCACCCTCCCGGCAAACTCATCAACTGTAAAAAAATAATCCGGGTAGTTGTTTTTATGTTTCAGAAAAAAAGTAAAGTAATCAGTTCGGGGTGCATCTACAGGTAGTGAAACAAGTTTTAAGTGTTCCTTCATTATCCGGCTAATCTGGTCTAAATCATTTTGCTTTGGTTTGAGTAATGTCAGATTAATTGCACCAGGTTTCAATACACAATACATGAACATTGTGTTTCCATTTGGTAACTGTTCAACTGATACGGATATTTCCCCGGCATCTATCAGCTTTTGAATTTCATATTTCAGGTTGTATTTTGGATATAAAAAAAAGCGCTCAGTAATTTCCTTTTGTGGAATATGTACCGGGTTTCTGTCATTCTCCCCCCTGAGCCTGTTTTGCATAAATTGCTTAGTGCGAATAAAAGTTACAAAATGCTCACTTATGGTGCCCTGATCTCTGGATTGTGAATATTTCGTTTGTGTGTTCATTGCCTTAATAATTTACTGGTTTAACTGGTTTAAACTGGTTCATTTAAACTAGTTTACCGGTTTAAGAGCCTATATAAAAGGCTCTAAACTGGTTCGGTTAAACCGGTTTAGATAATTGGTATTTTGCATTGACTGTTCCATGTGTTCCTATAATTTCAATCGCTGATATTTTTTTATAATATGCAACAAAGTCCTTTGCTGTATTGTCACCTATTCGCGTTCCTGAATCTGAATAAATTGCTTTAATACCGCGCCATAAGCTACTATATGAAAGCTGGCTTTCAGAATTGAACACACTATGCAAAATCTCATTATGCTGCTCTAATGTCATTAATGAAGGATTAACCGCACTCTGTGCGGGTTTCTGCTTTGCCTTTGGTCTATAGTCGGGCACCAGTTCGGGCAATCCCAAATCATTTATATAAAAAGCAAAAGGTTCAAATTCCATATCGCGTGCAAACTCATTTGATACTATCGAAAATTCAGGGTTTTGCTCATCTCTGGCTATTGATAAAACGGTTTGGGACTTATTGATTAACTCTGTACCTACATGGCCACGTGCGTTGTTGTCGCCTTTATTCATGTGTAGTATACAAGTAATATGAATGTTTAACTCTTCAGTCCATCTCAGCAACTTAGAGGCAATCATTGTGGCCTCTTCAGGGCTGTTTATATCCCGGATCAAATCGCGTATTCCATCTATTGCGACAAATCCCAAACCTGGAGTATTGTATAAAAAATATTCAATTATCTCCAAACGCTCAGCCGGTTCATATTTCCGTAATGATATAGCAATAAAGGTGGCACCATTTGATTTTGATAACTGCAAAACTCTTCTGGCTGTTTTTTGTGCATAAAACAAAGATTGTTCACAGTCAATTAATGCAACTATGTTTTTATTTTTTGGAAGGTGCCCGCGTATTTTTAAAATTGCTGAATCGCTTATAAGTGCAGCCAGCCAGCCAGTAATGAAAAAGGTTTTTTTAGCTTTTGCTTTTCCGATCAACAAACTAAAGTCGCCCAAAACAGCAAGTATTATTTTTTTTGTCAAATCAAGTTCAATAAATGCAGCTGCCGGTGGGTCGGGCAATTCTTTTGCAGTATCTATTATTGAACAGGATAACCGGTATTTTATCTCAGCTTCCGGCTCCGGGGTAATATCTTTGAAAAAATCATTATTTTTGTCTGGTCGTTCAATTCTAAGATTTTCGGGGCTTTCATCTGTCAGGGTGAAGGCCTCGGCTCGTTTATCACTATTCATGTGTCAGAATTTTTTGAATGTCTGACATACGATAACGGTTTTTGCCTCCAACCTTAAACGGTGGTAAGTAGTTGTTCTGCCCCCATCTCCATAAAGTTGAGTTATCAATGTCCAACATCTCACAAACCTGTTTAGGACTAAGGTATTTTTCTGTTTTTTCGGGAACTGCTTTTTGAGCAAGCTCCGTAAAAAACATACGGAGATCGTCCAAACCTATTGAAATAGACACGTTACGACCGACCAAATCACTGATTTCCATTTGCTTTATTTTTTTAACAAATGTACTTTCAGTCTTGTGGTGTATGTTTGGTGCAAATGATGTTTATATGCAAAATAAAAACGACCTATCATGTTTAATGACAGGTCGTTAAAAAATATACAAAAAAATAACTTAGTGTTTACTTGGTGTCGGGGTTGTTTCAGATGGCAAATAAATCTCGTGGTATTATTTTTTCAATCTTATGTCCCCATTTATTATGGCTATTTAGATCATACGGCTTACTGCATTCCTTCTTTTTCCAATCTAATGAATTGCATACACAACTATACCAGTCATCACCAATGTATATTGATAGTTTATAAACAAGATGCTTTGCCCTCGAATTTCCGCCTGTAGCTATTTTAATATCTGATAAATTGCCACGGTGAACCATCTCGACAAATGTCTTATTATCACATAAAAAAATATCTTTACTTATGTCAAATACTGTCATTAAAACAGAGTCATCAAACTGGTAATATTCCTTTTGAAGGGGTGTTCCTTGTATCTCACTATTACAATAATCAATAATCAACTTCTGCCTTATTGCATCGATTAATAACTGTTTTATCGATTCTGCTGGGTGTTGTAATAGGTCAGTAGGCAAGTCAATGTATTGGCTTAAATCATCTCCTTGTGCTATAGAAAGGTCTAATCGTTCTATTATAATTTTGATGTGTTCAGTATCTATTATTTCACCTTCATACACGAAGATGCTTTCCTGAAACTTTTCAATTGCCTCGTTAAGGAATTTATTCAATATCACATCCTTGTTCCTGGGAACTAATTTAATTTGATCCTGTATTTTTACACTATCAAATCTCATAAACAGGTTCAAAGCCTGTTCAGTTGATCTTTTTCGGAGAATTTCAAACGATTCTATCATATCTCTATTCTATTAAGTTAATCCAGATAGTTAACAAGTTCTTTCTGCTGCTCTTCATCAATAGTCCTGTATCTGGCAAATGCTTTACTGTTTTCTTTGTGGCCGGATAACTTGCTGACTTGATTAGGGTCTTTTACCTTATTATAAAGGTTTGCAATAAACGATCTGCGACAAAGGTGACTACTGGCAATTTTATTTAACGGCTTTTTCTCTTCTTTGCGTGTCGTTTGATTCAATACGGTAACTATGCGATTAAGTCCGGTAACTGTGAATATAGCCTTTATAGCAATATTATATTTTTGTTCCAGGATTAGTGGTAATAGTTTCTTACCGGGCAAATCAGCATACAACGAGAGTATTTCACTTGCTTTCTTATTCAGTGGTACACGGACAGTAATGGGATCATCATTTTTCGTTTTTCGTGCGATGTATTCGATAGCTCCGTTAATTACATTGTCCTTTGTGAAGGAATATAAATCTGACACACGGCAACCAATCATACATTGAAAGACAAATATATTACGTTGATCTGTTAAACCTGGCGAAGCTGACAGATCATGATTATACAAGTCGTTAATTTCATTCAATGTCAGATAGTATGGTGTACCATATATAGCTGGGGGTTCAGTATATCCTTTGAGTGGATTTTTTGTTATCAATCCCTCTTCAATGCACCAATTGATAAAAGTACGCAACTTTGTCATAATGACATTGATAGTATTTAATCCCCTGGGTTTAGGCTTCCTTTTTTCCTCAATTGTTTCGTAAATCTTAGGATATTTATTATACAGCTCATGCTCCGTTAACAAAAACTTTTCAAAGTCCCGGATCGTTTCCGTATCAATTGTGTCAAAGCTAAGTTTGTATCTGGAATCTACTAACTGTTTGTATAGTTCAAACCGTTGCAATGCCCTGAATACAACCATGTAGCTGTTTTTTCGCACCTGTGATATTCTCCAGATGCTTAAAAAATGCGTGAATGATCCAAAGAATGATAACTCTTTTACTATTGTCTGGGTGATGTACTTTTCAGGAAAATTCCACTTGTCAATCGTTACCTCCAGCCAATCGCCCTGAATTGTTGTTTTGTCAGCATTTGTAAAGGCATCAATAATATAATTACTTAGCTCTGATAGCCTCTTTTGCAGTTTAACAAGGTCTTTTTGTTCCTGAGTTTCTATGCGTGGTATTATAATTAAGCCATCATTAAACCGCTTGGGATTAGCCATTAATCCGGTCTTACCTCGGAATACTAAACCACGTCCGCCAATGAAGCGAATGTAAACTTCTGCCTTGCCGGTGACCTTATCTACTTTTGTAGATAACGAATAATTGATCTTTGCCATTGTGAGAGGGATATATTATTGTCAACAAAGATACACAAAATGTCAACCAAAATGAATATTAATGAAATATTGTGCATATATTTGCAACAATAATCTTATACCTAACTATTGCAAAACGTTTTCAGTATTGATAAAAAGCACAATTTTATTAAGAACCTCAAAAATGACAAATTGCATAATTCGAGTCCTGTTCCGGGCACTTAAAACCCCGCCAGACAATTGTTTGACGGGGTT
>CAZEDO010000034.1:0-32918 GCA_964511085.1 uncultured Lentimicrobiaceae bacterium | reverse complement strand
TTTCTTTTGCTGAAAAAATCCACCTCTTTAGCCACTAATTAAAAATAATTTGAACGAAGGCAATAGTTATGCAAGCTCCAGATAATTGTTGGGGATAAGTTTTTGATTCGAAGGTCAGATATGAAGGATAAGGGCAGCGCAGGGCAGTATAAATGAGACGGCAATACTTTTAAAAAATAAGCAAGACATTGCCGATGAATAAATACTGCTTGGGCAGCAGTCAGGGAATAATAAAGATAAAACCGAATAAAAGGTATAACCAACCTTTACCGCACGCTGTGGCTCGCGCTGTAACGATCAACCGGAGGGCGATAGCGCACACGAAATACCGATTGTACACGTGGTGCTGAATAGCTAAAGATACACGTCAACCGGGAAGTGGGTGGGCTTTAGCAGCTTGCCTGGATGGACGGGCGGGTTACGTTGAAGTGGGTTTTCGAGCTTGCCGGACGCTGTAACTTGGTATGTGTGTAAGGAAGCGTCCGGCGAGCCGAAAAAAGGTGTGAGGGCAGTAACCTGGCTGCCATACAGGTATGCTGCTGTGGGGTTGCGAAAGTGATTGGATGGCGGCTGACTAAGGGAGGACGACTTTGCAGGACATCCTTGAAAGGCTGGCTGGTGAAGCCGCTACTTTGCGCGGTTTCTACCAACGGCGCAAAGTAAAAGCTGAGCCGACGAAGGAGGCTTTGCTTTAGGCGTGTACTTTGCGGTCACCGTAACTATGGAATGTGTGATAGCAGGTGTCCGGGAAGTACGAACCTGCCAGACTTATAAGGTGGCCAGCAAACGAAGGACGGAATATGGCAGACGACAAACAATTGCTTGCAGCAATTTGGAAAGTGCGTCAGGAGTCGCAGATTCCTTGTCAACAATACTCAATACTCATTACACGTCAACAAGGCTCAAAACCCGTAGAACTAACCTGGATAACAAAAAGCTCATACGGATTGTAATCTTGTAGAACTGGAAAGTGAGATAGGTTTTAGCAGCTTATAAGCTGAAGAATGAGGCTTATGTGCTGCTGTGGGTGCAGTGAAAGGCATGAAATTACGAGGGACGAGTAATGAATGGCTTGCAACTGCATGGAAAGTGGGTGGAGTGGGAAGGTAGCGTGGGGGCAGGCAGTGGTTACTTGCCTGAAAGGCCTTGTACATAATGGGCTTATGGGCTTTCTACCAAGACCATAAGAGCCTATTATGTAAAGTAACTGACCGGTGGTGGAGTGTGCTTTTTGCCTGGCGCGCCACGGTGTAATTGCTTTTTTCTGCAATTACCGTGACAGGAAAAAGCACATGTGACCATCCGGCACTGTCTGGGCGTTGGCGGAAAGATCTGAGTAAATGAATTGTAAAGTAAGAAAACCATAGAGAGTTAGAAAACTCCAACCAGCCCAACAAGAACTTGTATGACTGCGTAATGGATTGAAACGAAATTGCTTTTTTACAGAAGGTTTTTAGTTTGTATAGCAAAAAGATTGCAACGGAAAGTTGACCTGATGAACAAATAGGAGTCCTTGCACGATTTAATTCAAATAATTCTACGAACCGATTCTCTGAATTTCATTTCAGGTTTAAGTAGTATTTGATTTGTTTTAACATCATTTCCGTTTATTCTTGAAAATAAGAATTTTATAGCTATTTTACTAATATCACTTACAGGTTGAGCAATGCATGATAGAGGCGTTGCCAAATAATCAAGGTATAAGTGATCATCAAAGGTAATTAATGAAATATCTTCCGGTATCCTGACATTCATTTCTTTAAGCGCTTTCATACATCCCATTGCTAGCATATTGCTTAAAGTAAATATTGCAGTTGGTCTCTTTTTCTGTTGCAGTAGTAGTCTTGTTTCCAGATACCCGGTTTGCACACTATATTCATCACCAACAATACTGTAATCCCCAATTCCTGCAGCTGTCATTGCATCTGTGAATCCTTTAACTCTTAACCTGTTTGGTGTAGCTTCCTTAACTCCTTGAATACAGGAAATCATTGTATGCCCATGTTCTAAAAGGTGTTTAGTTGCATTATAAGCACCATTATAATTGTCAGTTGAAACAAAAGGAATGTCCAATTCTTCAAAATACCTATCAATACAAATTATCGGTAGTCCCTGGTCATGTAATTGTTTTATGTGTTCCCAATTGTTTCCACAGGGTGCGATAATTAATCCTTCAACTTTTCTGGACATTACTTGCTGTAATTCCAATTCCTCTATTTCTAAATTCTCATCACTGTCACTAATCATTGTTATGTATCCAAGTTTTCTTACTTCAGCATTTATAGTACTTGCTAGATCGGCAAAGAAAGGATTATTTAAGGAAGGTACTATTAAAGCAATCGTTTTACTTTTTCCAGTTCTCAAATTTGCTGCAAACTGATTTGGAATGTAATTGAATTCTTTTGCTGCCTCAATGATTATTTGCTGCGATTTTTCCCCGATACGATATTGTTCAGCCTTGCCGCTTAGCACTCTTGAAACCGTAGAAATTGACAATCCGGTTTTCGCTGAAATATCTTTAATATTTACTTTTTGCTTAGCCATGGTTATTTAAGACAAACGTTTGCACAAAATTAAGCATATATATTTTAGAATAAAAATATTTTTACAAAATTTTAAAGTTCTACCTCAATTTTTATATTACTCATATTCAAATATATATATGATATTGTTGTGTCGATTAGAAGTTGAATATTTTTCATGAAAAAAAATATTTAAAAATAAATGCACAAACGTTTGTTCTAATATAATTTCTGTTGTACATTTACCCCATTCAAATTGATCTCGTCCTTTAACTCTCATAAGTAAACATGGTGAAAACTTTAAAACAAGGGAGTTATAAACTAGTGATGTCTATCAATGGGAACTATAGTACCAGTTAAGGATAAGTAATTAAATGAAGACATGCAGCCAACTTACTCTTGCCTTAAGTAATATCAAAACTGAAAAATGTTAGCTGGAATAAAAAGATTTCTCTTTTAATAATTCATTCATTTTAAAAAACAAACGCTTTTCTTAAAACAATAATTAGCTGAAGGATAACATAATACCTTTTTGCCTATGAATAAATAAAAACTCAACTTTCCCCAAAGAGTAGGATGACTAAACTTCTTGGGCCACATTTACAAGTTTTCCCAAATAACTTTTATAAATGATCATTAGTTGTTAAATTTAAAAACAAAGCAAAACTTATGAAAAAAAAGCCTCTAAACCATAATCCCATACAGAGTCCGGGATTAAGAAAAGTTTTAATAGCACTGAAGCTAACTTTGATTATCATTTGCCTTAGCGTGTTGCAAGTTAGCGCAAACGTAATCACAACAATACCAACGGAATTGTCACAGCAAACTAAAATTTCTGGCATTGTTACAGATAAAGAGGGTAACCCCATTCCTGGGGTAACCGTTATGGTTACCGGAACAACACTGGGAACCACAACCAACATTGATGGCAAATACAGTATTGAAGTTCCTGAGGGTTCGCAAAGCCTGAAATTTTCATTTATCGGGATGGAAACTCAGGAGATAAACATCGGAGCATTAACCCAAATCAATGTAACTATGACTGAGTCCGCAATCGGTCTTGATGCTGTGGTTGTAATTGGTTATGGAACAACAACAAAAAAAGAGATTACAGGTTCCATAGCCAGCGTAAGTTCTGCTGAATTTGTGCAAAGAGATATGTCTTCTCCATTGGGTGCTATTCAAGGGAAAGTTGCAGGTTTAACTGTAACTAATAGCAATGGTAGTGACCCTACCAGCGAATACACACTTCGAATTCGGGGCTTGAATTCCTTTTCTGGGGGTCAATCTCCAATGATAATAGTAGATGGAACGGTGTGGGAGGGATCTTTAAACATGATTAATCCCGAACAAATCAAATCTTTCGATATCCTTAAAGACGGTTCAGCTGCTGCAATATATGGAACGCGAGCCACTAATGGTGTCATACTTATTACGCTGAAAACCCCAGAGGTAGGGAAAGTAAAGTTTGAACTTTCTACATATGCTTCACTTGAGTCTGTAAATAAAAATGATTTTTGGATGTCCTCAGAGCAATACAGAAGTGCTGTTTCTTCATATGCTCCGGATAGTAAGCTTGATAAGGGCAGTAATACAGATTGGTTTAAAGAAGTTTCTAGAAATCCAATAAATCAAAATTATAATTTAGGAATTACTGGAGGGAGAGATAATATATCATACCGGGCGAATATTAATTATATGGACGATGAAGGGATATTCAAGGGTAATTATTCGAAAGTATTTGCTCCCTCAATTTTTATTACGCAAAAAGCTTTCGATAATCGTCTTATTCTGGATTATAAACTATTGTATTCACAAACAAAAAGTTCAAATGTTCCTACTGATTTGTTATACCAAACTTTAACCAGAAATCCTACTGAACCAGTTTATGATCCAACAAATATCAGCGGCAATGGATACTATGACAATCATATTCAGGGTAGTAAAAATCCCGTTGCTATGCTGAATGAAAGCACTATGGACAGAAATGTAAATTTTATTAATGGTACAATAAATGCAGATTATAAACTTATTGAAAATTTGGCTCTTAAATTAAGCGCATCATATAATACCTGGCTGGGATTTGATGGACAGTACCAAACGCGATATTATCCTTTACTGGGGAAAACAGGTGAGGCCTATGTTGGCTCTTGGCAGAGAAGTAATTTATCAATTGAACCAGGCATAAGTTACAAATTAGATTTGCAAAATAGTCATCATATTCAAGTGATGACTGGTTATTCTTATACTGAAGGAGTTAATAGCAGTTCTAGCGAGAGTAATGGCAATTTTGATACTGATAAATTTTCCTACCATAATATAGGTGCAGGAAAAGATATTATCACTGGACTGGCAAGTATGTCATCGTACAAGGAATCGAATAAATTGATAGCATTTTATGGCCGGGCTACTTATAATTATAAAGATAAATATCTGGCTTCAGCTTCTTTAAGATATGAGGGAAGTTCCAGATTTGGGATCAATAATAAATGGGGCACTTTTCCTGCGCTCAGTGTCGGTTGGAGAGTAAATGAAGAAAACTTCATGAAAGGAATTACCTGGTTAAATGATCTAAAGTTCAGAGCAGGGGTTGGGGTCACTGGTAATCAGGACATACCTAATTATCAATCAATTCCAAGATTATCTACCCGACAAGGAGATAGTGGAGGTTTGTTTTATTACAATGGAAAATGGGTGAATGTATATGTCCCTGATAATAATCCAAACCCTGATCTAAAATGGGAAAAAAAGACAGAATATAATTTTGGTGTTGATTTTGGCTTATTTAATAGGTTATCCGGATCCATTGACTTATATCAAAGGAATATCTCTGACCTCCTATGGTGGTATAATGTGCCTGTCCCTCCAAACATTTATAACAATGTGTACGCAAATGTTGGTGAGATGACTAACAAGGGAATCGAATTAACACTTAGGGGAGATATCATTAAGAAATCAGATTTTAGCTGGAATAGCGTTTTGACATACAGCAAAAATATAAATAAACTAACCAAACTAGCGGATCCTTCCAGGGGATATGATCTTGAATACATAAAATATACACCAGCTGCTACAACCTGGGCTCAACTCCTAAGAGAAGGTGATGCTGTTGGGAATTATTGGGCTCCCATTTATACTGGGATGGGTGCTGATGGAAAGCCTATGTATAAAGATGTTAATGGCGATGGAGTTGTTGACAAAAATTCAATAGCGGATAGAGAATTAGTAGGCAATGACTATCCTGATTTTGAGATGGGATGGCAAAATAGCTTATCATATAAAAAGCTTTTCTTAACATTCTCCTTTAGGGCTGTTGTAGGTCAAAGCTTATTGAATTGGGATCGCTTGAACAATGAAAATTGGAGACCATTGGCAAATGGATTTAACGTTTTAAGTTCAACTTTAGATCATCCCGAATACACAAGCGAGATTACTTATGATTCCAGATTTGTAGATAACGCCTCATTTGTAAAATTAGATAACTTGGTTCTGGGGTATGATTTCAAATTCGGACCAAGTATACTCAAATTGTATGTAAGTGGAAATAATCTGCTTACTGTTACAAATTTCAAAGGGAATGATCCCGAGCAAACAATTCCTGGTTTCAATACTGACACTGAGAAGTTCGGGGGGGATAATTTAACTTATCCTTATACCAGAACCTTTTTGTTAGGATTAAAATTTAACTTTTAAAAATAGTAGTTATGAAACAGTCAAAACATATAGTCATTGCATTGTTACTTGTTTTGTTTTTAAATAATTCATGTACAAAATTAAATGAAAAGCTATACTCTTCGATAAATGCAAATGAATGGTATAGTACAGAGAATGAATGCTTGCTTGCTATGGGCGGTGCTTATGCTGGATTAAGGTATAGAGGCACGAGTTTATGGGGATGGTTGGGACTTGAGGTAGTACCCACCGATGAAGCAGTAATTCCTGTTCATACTAATGGAAGTTATTTGGACAATAATGGCCTCTGGAGAGATCTTCTTAAACATAATTTTTCCTCAAATCAAGATCCAATGAGTGCTTCCTGGGAGATTTGCTTTAATACTGTGGCAAACTGTAATCAGATTATCTACCAGATAGAAAATTCTCCTGCCCAGTTTGAAGGTAAGGCAGGGATGATTGCAGAATTAAGGACCTTGAGAGCTTTTACCTTATATAAAGCTATTGATCTCTTCGGCAATATCCCTATCGTATTAGATTTTAAAAATACGGAATTACCTAAGCAGTTAACACGTACTGAGGCCTTTAATATCGTTGAAAAGGAATTGAAAGAATCATATCCATTATTACAAGCATCACCCAGTAAGATGTATTATGGAAGATGCATCCGACCTGTTGCCTTCGCAATTTTAGCCAAAATGTATCTGAATGCTGAAAAATGGACCGGTACACGCAGGTATGACGAGGCTACGGCGATGTGCGATAGTATCATTAAAGGCGGAAATGGAAGCTACATGTTAGAACCCGTTTATTCGGACAATTTTAAAATTGCGAACGAAAACTCCAGAGAGGTTATATTTGCTATGCCATATGATAGGGTTATTGGAGATTTTGGGTTTCAAATGCACATGTACACTTTGCACTGGGCACAACTTGCAAAATATGACCTTGCCGGAACATGGTGCTGGAATGGTTTATGCATGACAGAAAAGATGTATGATTCATTTGATTCAACAGATGCCAGAAGAGAAGGTTGGTTAGTTGGACCTCAGTTCTATGATAATGGAGATCCAATTTGGGGTTATGAAGGTGGTCAGCTTACATTCACAAAAAAGATCACCAACCTCGATGCATCGCCAGAGGGAGAAGGAGTTCGTTGTTTCAAATGGGAAATGAACAGGGGATTAACGGGATGGCAAACTATGGATAACGATTTTTCTTTCTTCAGATATGCTGATATTTTGTTAATGAAAGCAGAGTCCATAATGCGAAAAAATGGGACTTCAAATTCTTCTGATGCAAACGTATTAAATTTGGTTAATCAGGTTAGAAAACGTGCTTATGGTGACGATTCTCATAATTACACTTCAATCAGTCTTGATCAATTATTGGCTGAAAGAGGGAGGGAATTGGCATTTGAAGAGTATAGACGTCAGGATTTAATCCGCTTTGGCAAGTTTGGAGATCCCTGGCAATTTAAACCCGCATCACCGGCATATAAAGAATTGTTTCCGATTCCTAACATAGCTCTTAACGCTAATCCAAATCTGAAACAAAACCAAGGTTATAATTAAATCTTTGCATTTAATTGGTATTTAAGATTGCAAAAGCTGTATTTGAATAAAGCAACTCGGGTACGTTTTTGCAATCTTATATACTGATTTGGATTCATGCTTCATTCTGATGCAAATAATATTTATCAATCATTTTCAAAATGGATAGAGAAAAAGTATACCAATCATATTTTAAAATTTTCTTTCAAATTATTTCGGTGCATTTCCGAAAACTATTTGAAATAAAGTTAGTAGCATTGACTTGTTTATTATTAAATACTGTAAGCTGTAGATCAGATATTTCAAGTGATCCAATAGCAATTTTGACACACGTATACTACGTTGACTCCAATCAAGGGAATGATACAAACAATGGCCTAACGGAGGCATCGGCGTGGAAAACATTTTCTAATATTGAAAACACAAAATTAGCACCGGGAGATACACTGAAATTTAAAAGAGGTTCAAATTTTAATACCGCCTTATATATCAAAGATAGTGGTGAAAAGGATAAATACATTGTGCTGACAGGCTATGGTAGCCCCAAAGACAAGGTTGCAATATTTACAAACAGTGTATTTAAACCTGATAACAATCAATATGGAAATTGTATTCGTTTAAAAGGAAGCTACATTATTGTAGAAGACTTATACTTTGAACATACAGTTGCAGAATTATCCGGCAATATTGGATTCACGACAATGTGGGAGTTGGGAGCTATTTACATCGATAAATCAGCAAGTCACTGCATTATCCGAAATAACGAATTGTTCGACTGCGGAGTTGGAATAAAAAGTTATGGACAAAATGCACTCATTGAAAATAACTACATACATGATTGCAACAGGGTATTGAAAGAATGGGGTTGGGGGCCAATCGGAATATGGTTAGGGGGAGATTACCAGGAAGTTAGCTACAACCGGATTTTCAATTACAGTGCTGTTGATCCAAGAATCAATTGGGGGCCTGATGGTTATGGAAGTGGAGCTGATGGAGGAGCGATTGAAATCGATGATGGAAGAGAGCCCAAATCGCACATAGAAATACATCACAACTATACAAGAGATAATCAAGGATTTATTGAGGTTACATGGACGGATGTTGTTCAAAATCCATCATATAGCGGATTTTTGATCCATCACAACGTTACAGACGATTATCAGCAATTTATTGCCCTATGGCAGGGAACGGGATGCAGGATAGAAAATAATACTATTATCCGACGTAAAGTCAATGTAAATGATTGGGGCGTCTTCAATATCACTCAGTACGACTCGAAAAATATAATCCGAAACAACATTATTGTCGTCGAAAAAAATGTAGTTATCTTCAATGTAGGTCAACATGGCAATTCAGCGCCTCGTAATATAATTAGCCATAATCTTTATTTCGCAGTTTCCGGTGAATTGAAATTAGGTCTGGAAGGTCCTGGTGAATCAGCAATTTTTGAGGACCCTAAATTCTCGGTTTATTCAACTGCAACCCAAGCAGCTGATTTCTCAATTACCAGCTCTAGTCCGGCAATAGATAAGGGAATGGATCTGGGATATAAAATTGATTTTTCCGGTGTAAATATCCCCCAGGGTAAAACAGCAGATGTCGGAGCTTTTGAATACTTTGGGTTAAAGGGTTATATGAAATCGAAATAAAATCCTGTCTAAAGATTAGAAATGAGAAAATCACATATATTAATTACAACTGTTTTGTTAGCTCTGAGTGTCACCAATACGTTGGCTCAAACAGAGTTTAAACCAGGAGTTCAGTCTGCTGGAAAATTTAGCTTGTCAGTTGATTTGGATTATCTTTTATATCTGCCGAATGATTACGATCAGAACAGCAGCAAAAGATGGCCGATGATCCTGTTTCTGCATGGAGCCGGTGAGCGAGGTGACAATCCAAAATTTGTTGGAATCTGGGGGCCGGCGCAGATAGTACAAGAGAAAGATCTTCCTTTTATTGTTCTGTCGCCCCAATGCCCAAGCGATAAATCATGGACAAATTTGTTACTGCCGGTAAAAGAACTATTAGATGAAATAATAATAAAATACCGTGTTGATCTCTCACGAATTTATCTTACTGGTTTAAGTATGGGAGGATTTGGGACCTTCACAATGATGGAAAACTATTCAAAGTATTTCGCTGCTTATGCTCCCATCTGTGGTGGCGGTAATCCAATGGCTGTCTCGTCGTATGCACATATTCCAGGATGGGTATTTCATGGAGATAAGGATAACGCTGTTCCTTTTTACAATTCTCAGGTGATGGTTGACTCACTTAAAGCCAAAGGAGCAGATATAAAGTTTACCGTTTACAAAGGAATGGATCATTATTCCTGGATACCTGCGTATAACGAATCGGGGCTCTTTGACTGGTTTTTAACTCAAAAGAAAGATTATAAAAAGCACTTTCCTTACTAAACTTTGGTTCTCAGATAACAATTCATAAATGTAACACACTTTTGAAAAACCAGCATTGACATTTTGAGAATAGGCGATTCCGGGGTTAAAATAAAATAATGACATTAACCAATTTATCGAAATATAATTAATACAAACTAAAAAAATAAATTATGATAACAATAACTTCTTACTCTGTTGCAATTCTGCTCACCGTCATCACAATGCTCTGTTGGGGATCGTGGGGAAACACACAAAAATTAGCCACTAAAACCTGGCCCTTCCAGCTATTTTACTGGGATTTTACTTTTGGGGTTTTGATCCTTTCTCTCATTCTTGGCCTTACCATTGGAAGCACAGGTAATTCAGGCCGTAGTTTCATTCCCGATCTGATGCAAGCGAGTGTGCATGCCATAACACTGGCATTGCTTGGTGGGGTAATTTTCAATATTGCAAACCTTCTGCTTGTTGCCGCGATTGACATTGCCGGCCTGGCCGTTGCTTTTCCGATCGGAATCGGGCTGGCACTTGTTCAGGGAGTAATTGTTAATTATATGGGGGAAACCAATCATGGCAATTCGGTTTTGCTTTTCTCCGGGGTTGCTCTTGTAGCACTTGCCATTGTGATGGATGCACTTGCCTACCGGAAACTTTCGGCTAACATGGGAACCACAAAAAAGGGGATTATACTCTCGCTGATGGCCGGATTTGCAATGGGGTTCTTTTATCGCTTTGTAGCTGACAGTAT
Source organism: uncultured Lentimicrobiaceae bacterium (assembly GCA_964511085.1). Taxonomy (GTDB): domain Bacteria; phylum Bacteroidota; class Bacteroidia; order Bacteroidales; family DASVHX01; genus DASVHX01. Next base: position 22,027 of record CAZEDO010000034.1, on the reverse strand, counting down.
GTTTAAAGATATGGGCAGCCCTGAGCCGGGAATGTTATCGCCATATACGGCAGTATTCATCTTCTCAATAGGAATACTCTTATCCAATTTTCTCTGGAACACAATATTTATGTACAAACCTTTTAAAGGTGAACCCGTTACCTATTCCATGTACTTTAAAATGGGTACTCCAAAATTGCATCTCATCGGTATCCTTGGTGGTGTTATTTGGGGAATAGGTATGTCGTTAAATATTATTGCATCAGGCGCAGCCGGTACAGCGGTTGCATATGGCCTGGGACAAGGAGCTACATTGGTTTCGGCTATCTGGGGTGTATTTATTTGGAAGGAGTTTGCCAAGGCGCCAAAAGGAACAAATCCATTGTTAGTTGCCATGTTTGTGCTTTTTATTGGAGGTCTGAGTTTAATAATAATTTCTAAACTATAATTTGATGAATAAAATTGTTGTTATAGGAAGTTCAAATGTGGATATGATCATAAAATCCGCATGGCTTCCAAAGCCCGGCGAGACAGTCGGCAATGGTATATTTGCAAAAGTCAACGGAGGAAAAGGAGCTAACCAGGCTGTTGCTGCAGCTCGTGGAGGGGGAAACGTAGTTTTTATTACTTGTCTAGGTAGTGATGATTTCGCACCGGCGATGATAAATAACTTTCAAAAAGATAATATAGATACTCAATTTGTCTTTGTTGAGAATAACGTATCCACAGGAATAGCTTTGATTCTTGTTGATAATAAGGGAGAAAACTGCATTTCAGTGGCTCCTGGCGCTAATTATTTTCTCAGTCTTGAACACATTTCCCAGGTAGAAACAATAATCAAGGAATCCAAAATAATCCTTTTGCAGCTAGAAATTCCTATTGATTCAGTGCTTTATGCAATTGAATTGGCTCATAAACATGGGAAAAAAGTAGTTATGAATCCAGCACCAGCCAAAAAGATTGATGATAAACACATGGCTATGATAGATAGCTTGGTTTTGAATGAGTCAGAAGCTGAGTTTTTAACTGGATTACCATTGACGACTGATACTCAAATCAGGGAAGCGGCCAACGCATTGCTTGCGAAAGGTCCAAAAAATGTAGTCATTACCCTGGGTGCAAAAGGAGCATTTGTGAAAAATTCAGATAAGGATGAATTTTTACCGGCATTTAAAGTTGAACCAATAGATACCACTGCTGCCGGAGATGTTTATTGTGGAAACCTGGCAGTAGAGTTGGTTGAAGGTAAATCTATTTTTGAAGCTGTAAAATTTGCTTCGGCTGCTTCTGCCATCTCTGTAACCAGATTAGGCGCACAGCCTTCCGCCCCTTCACGAAATGAAACAATAGAGTTTCTAAAACAAAGTCAACATTCATTTAATATTTAAAACATTCGAAAAATGAAAAATACAGTAATTGCTTTATTTTGCCTGAGTATATTCCTGCTTTCTTGCAGTAATTCTGGTAAGGATAAAATTCAGACCTACAAACCGGGAGATTTTCTAACAATCTCTAAAGATTCTTTAAAGGATAAGATTATGGGCGGTTGGGCTGGTCAAACAGTCGGTGTGACCTATGGTGGACCAACAGAATTCCGATTCCTTGGATCAATGATTCAGGATTACCAGCAAATCCCGTGGTATGATGGTTATATGAAAAAATGGTATACCGAAACACCAGGTTTATATGATGACCTTTATATGGATCTCACCTTTGTTGATGTATACGAAAAATACGGACTTGATGCACCAGTAGATTCATTTGCACAAGCTTTCGCACATGCCACTTATAATCTCTGGCATGCAAATGAGATTGGGAGATACAATATATTAAAAGGTCTAAAACCACCGCAGACTGGTTATTGGTTGAATAATTCACATGCCGATTGCATTGACTTTCAGATTGAGGCGGATTTTGCAGGACTTATGTCGCCTGGAATGACTGCTTCGGCTACTCAGATCTGTGATTCGATTGGACATATCATGAATTACGGCGATGGTTGGTATGGAGGTGTGTATGTTGCTTCCATGTATACTCTGGCATTTTATCAAAGTAACATTGAGTTTATTGTAACAGAAGCGCTGAAAACCATTCCTGAAAAAAGCGAGTTTTATCAATGTATAAACGATGTGATTAAGTGGCACAACAAGTATCCCAACGATTGGAAGCAAACCTGGTTCGAAGTACAGAAAAAATGGACGGAAGATATTGGTTGTCCTGATGGAGTTTATAGCCCATTTAATATTGATGCTAAAGTAAATGCTGCATATGTAGTAATTGGATTGCTTTATGGAGATGGTGATTTTGGCAAAACCGTTGATATAGCAACACGTTGCGGCCAGGATTCAGATTGTAACCCTTCAACAGCAGGAGGGATTTTAGGGACGGTAATAGGTTACAGTCATATTCCTCCCTTCTGGAAACAAGGCTTGAAAGAAGTTGAAGGAATGAATTTCAAGTACACTACTATTTCACTTAATAAAACATATGAATATGGTTTCAAACATGCACTCCAGATGATTGAAAGAAATGGAGGCAAGATATCGGATAAGGATGTTACCATTAAAATTCAGGAGATAAAGCCGGTTAGGTTTGAAAAAAGTTTTGAGGGACTTTACCCTACGGAGAAAAAAACTATCAATCTGTCTATTGACAAGGCTTCCAAAGATTCGACACTTATCACATTTGAGGGAACAGGTATTGTAATTTCGGGAAAAACCCTCATTGATCCGAATAAGGTTTTGAACAATAAAATGGCTGCCAAAATTGAAGTTTATCTGAATAATAAATTGTCCGAAACAATTGAGCTACCTTATAGTTTTGATACGCGGAGAGATGAGATCTTTTTTAAGTATCAACTTCCCAAACAGAAATATCAGGTTAGGGTTAAAGTAATCAATCTTCTTGAAAATGCTAAAATATATATCAGTAATGCAATTTTGTATTCAGATACTCCTGTTAAACCTTTACCAATAAAAGTAAATTAGAAGAAAGCAGGTAAGTTTTGGCAAATATTTAAGGTTACCTCAGTAACAGATTGCTGTTTTGCAATGCTTTTTGTAAAAATCAAAGCATATACATAAGCATTAGTATAAATAATGCACTTCGTTTATAAATAAGCTGAAATGCCCTTTTTGGTTGAGGGTTGGTTGGTTGGTGTGAAGACTTCTCTGCTATGGTGGGGGAGTCTTCTTAAAACTTTCGCTCAGGCAGTGCCGGATGGCTCCATGTGTTTTTTGCTGTCAAGGTTTGTATCAAAGCAATTTCACCATGGCTGCCGGTGATATATTTGTTGGTTACATGGCAATATTATTGTCAAACCGGAAAAAATGTTTTGAAGCTATTTCTTTAGCAAATATAGCCGCAGCCATTTATGTAATACGGAAAGAGGCTCAGCCATCTATTCCAAAAATTGGAGAATTTCTCATAAATCCTTAAATAAGTAAATTTTAAAGGTTAAACATGAAAAAATCATTATTTTTATCACTTGCGCTGTTTTGTCTTTTATTGTTTTGTGGATGTGCAAATAAAGGGTCCCAGAATAATAATCAAACAAAACAAAAATTAACAGTAATTTTTGATACCGATGCAAATAACGAGCTCGACGACCAACATGCATTGGCTTACCTGTTCTTTAACAGTGATACTTTTAACACTATAGCAATAACCGTAAATGCAACCCGGAATGGCGGCAATATTGAAGGACACTATGCAGAAGCAGAACGAGTAATGAAACTTTGTGAGGTTGCAAGCAAAATTCCTCTTTTGAAAGGTGCCAACGGATCGTTTACTGAAATTGAGAATGATTTGACCAATACTAAGTTCGATGGATTTGAGGCAGTTGATTTTATTATCGAAGAAGCGAAAAAACATACAATCGAAAAGCTGGTTTTTATTGCGGTGGGTAAACTAACAAATGTGGCCCTGGCTGTAAAAAAAGAGCCTTCAATAGCCGAAAAGATTCGTTTGGTTTGGTTGGGTTCTAATTATCCGGAGCCTGGGGAGTATAATCTAGATAACGATATTCCTTCAATGAATTACCTCTTGAAAACAAATATCGATTTCGAAATGGTTACCGTACGCTACGGAAAACCATCAGGTACCGATGCAGTACGTATAACCAAAGATGAAGTAATAAAAAACATGGCAAGTGTAGGACCGAAAATTACAACCCCGGTAATTGGAAGACATGGTGGTGAATTTTACACTTTCGGCGATTATTCTTTAAGCCTTTTCGGGAACGCGCAATATTATGGCGATCCTCCTTCTCGTGCATTATTTGATATGGCTGCTGTTGCAATTGTTAAAAACCCGGGTTGGGCTAAATCTTCGTTAATACCTTGTCCAATTATGGTTGAGAAAATATGGGTTGAGCAACCTGAAAATACAAGAAAAATCACCATTTGGGAAAATTTTGATAAAGATGGAATAATGAATGATTTCTTTCAGATTATGAGAAAAGAAAATCTGTCTAAATAAAAATAGATTTTTTAAAAAATGCCTTCTGAAGAGACCATATCGTTCCTCAATATACTTCCTCTATCATTTTTGTTAATGTGCGGGATATTAAAATTAAAAAGGCAGTGATTGCAAATTGCCAGCGAGGGAGAGACAAATTTATTTCGTTAGGAAAAGAAGTAGCTACATGCGAATAGAGAAGTATCTTATATTTGTTGGGATTTAGCAATACTGCCTGAGTACTATTCTCCCAATTACATATACTAATGAAATTCTTCCAAAATTCAGTACTTAACAAGCACCTGAAAGCGCAGGACAGCATTGCCATAAAAGCAGCATACTCCCGGTTCACAGCCCGTTTTCATGATCCTGAGGTGCAGGAAAATATTCGTAACAGCAAGGAAGAACAATACCAGGGTGAATTTCTGATCGATCTCTTTTTTAATGTACTGGGCTATATCAAGAACCCGGCACCAAATTACAATATCACTACTGAACACAAAAATGTTAAGGATAGTAAAAAGGCAGATGGAGCCATACTTATCAATGGTGTGGTCAAAGCGGTTATTGAACTTAAAGGAACTGAAACCACTGATTTAAACCGGATTGAAGCCCAGGCTTTCGGTTATAAGAACAATCAGCCGGAATGCGTGTATGTGATCACATCCAATTTCGAGAAGCTACGTTTCTATATTGATAACGCCATTGAGAATATTGAGTTCAACCTGTTTACGCTTACCGAAAAAGAGTTTGAACTACTGTGGCTTTGCCTTGCCTATACTAATATTGAGAAAAACCTTGCCAAACGCATCAAGGATGAATCGGTTAGCCAGGAAGATGTAATTACCAAAAACCTGTACAACGATTATTCGCTGTTTAAAAGGGAACTGCATCAGAACCTGGTTGCACTTAATCCGGATCATGATCCATTAACGCTATTTAAAAAATCGCAAAAGCTTCTGGACCGTTTTCTGTTTCTTTTCTTTGCTGAGGACAGGCAACTTCTTCCCCCCAATTCAGTCCGACTCATATTGGACGATTGGCGCGATTTGCAGGATAGGGATGTTGAAGTAGCTCTATATTCAAGATTTAAAAAGTATTTTGAATACCTCAACACCGGCTTTAAAGGGAAACGCTATGATGTATTTGCATACAATGGTGGGTTGTTTAAAACGGATGAACTGCTAAATGGATTAAAAATTGAAGATGAGTTGCTATACTGGCACGCCATGAAACTTTCCACTTATGATTTTGTAAGTGAAGTGGATGTAAATATTTTAGGCCATATTTTTGAAAACTCCCTGAATGAACTGGACGAAATAAAGGCGCAACTCGCAGGGCAGCAGGTGGATAAAGCCAAGAGCAAACGCAAAAAGGACGGCGTTTTTTATACTCCCAAATACATTACCAAGTATATTGTCGATAATACAGTTGGTAAACTGTGTATCGAGAAAAAAGCCGAAATCGGGCTGATAGAAGAAGAGTATATCACCGACCGGAAACGCACCAATAAAACTAAACAACCCTTATTTGATAAACTTAATACCTACCGCAACTGGTTATTACAACTTACCATCTGTGACCCGGCCTGCGGATCGGGAGCGTTCCTTAACCAGGCGCTCGACTTCCTGATTAATGAGCATCGTTATATCGACGAATTGCAGGCTAAGCTTTTCGGCGATGCGATGGTGCTAAGTGATTTTGAAAAGAATATTCTTGAAAACAACCTGTTTGGCGTTGATTTAAACGAGGAAAGTGTTGAGATAGCCAAACTATCCTTATGGTTGCGTACAGCCCAGCCTAACCGCAAGCTGAACGATTTAAACAACAATATCAAATGCGGCAACTCGCTGATTGATGATCCGGCTGTGGCAGGCGATAAAGCGTTTAACTGGCACAATGAATTTCCAACTGTTTTTGCAAAAGGAGGGTTTGATGTGGTGATTGGGAATCCGCCGTATGGAGCAGAATTAAGTAATAAAGATAAAGATCAATTGATAACCAAATATTCATGTTTTAAAGGGAATTATGATATTTATAGTGCTTTTATCCAGTTAGCATTTAGATTAAATCGCGAAAATGGTTTTTGGGGATTTATTAATCCAGTATCCTGGCAAAGTGGAGAAACCTATTTTAGTTTAAGACAGTATCTTGTACAGAATGGAATACTTGAAATTGGAATCAAGCTCCCTTATGATGTTTTTGCCGATGCATATGTTGATACTGGAATCTATATTATTAGAAACAGCAAATCAGATTCTTACCTTACTTCAGTTTTTGAATTTCCAGTTAAATCCAGATTCTATGGAGATATAAATGCAGAGATTCAGATGAAAAAATTACCTAGTGAATACTGGCTTAAATTAGATTCTCTGAAAATTGTACTTAATCCGGCATTCTACGAATTATTACCTAAAGTTTTTGATCAAACGATACCTTTAGCAACAATTACTAATTCGATAAGAGGTATTTTACCGAATGATGATGATGTCCACAAAACTAAAATGCAGGATGATAAATTATTTTTTGTTGGAGGTTTATATAGATATACTTATAGTAAAGATTTTGAAGGAGTTAACTATGGCGAACATTTAAAAGAGAAACCTAGAGATTACAGTTATTTTCAAGGAGAGCGCATTTTAATCAGGCGTTTAATAAACAGACAATTTCGTGTAATGGCTGCTTTTGCAAATGACGAATTTGTAAATAAAAAGGATCTGTATAATCTGAAAACAGAAGATCATAATTTCGATTTAAAATATTTATTGGCAATTATAAACTCAAAACTAATTTCTTTTTTAAAGATTAAAGGTTCAACTAATGCAACAAAGGACGACTTTGGTCAGCTGACATTATCTGATATTCGACAGATACCAATTAAACCAATCACCATTATTGCCCAACAACCATTTAAAGAAATGGTGAACATCCTAATGTTGAAAATTGAGGAATTTCAATTTGTACAACATCAGTTATCTGAATTAATCAAAGCGAAATTTGATATTCCAAAACTCACTACAAAATTGCAAATCTGGCATGAACTTGATTTCAGAGAGTTTTTAAATGAACTTAAAAAGGCTAAAGTACAGCTGAGTCTTTCTTCTGAAGTCGAATGGATGCATTATTTTAACGAGCAAAAGCAAACTGCCCTGGAATTAAAATCCGAAATCGACAAAACGGATAAGGAAATAGACAGGATGGTGTATGAGCTGTATGGGTTGTCGGAGGAGGAGATTGGGATTGTGGAGGGGGTGTAGTTACATTATCAACCTGAATCACTAGTTGAATGCCTAAGCCACTTGCCCTTTTGCTTTAGCTCTTCCATCTTTTTGAACAGGCCTATTTTAGCTGCACTAAGGTCGTTGTATGTATTGGACCCAAATTTGTTGTTTAATTTACATTTGTATTTACCGGAGATCTTGTCATCAAAAACAACCAGATTGTTCCCTTCAATATTTAGATAATGATTACCGGATTTTGAGATCTTCCATTTTTTCTTAACCCAAGTGATGCGTTCATTACTCTTGCGTTTGAGCTCTTTTTCCCGTCTTTGAGGATTCACATAATCTTCGGTCATACCTTCAGCACAAATGCAACCTACACGATATTGTTCTTCAATTTCCATATGTTCAACAATATGAACATATCGTATCCTTTCGTTTCCGCAAATCATGCATTTTTCATACTCTGTCTCATCAATCGGTTGTCCATCTTCTCTAATATCAATTACATCAATCAAAATCCATCCTTTTTGCGGAACGTCTTTGTTGTTCCAATGAGCACACATATTACCAGGATTTAGAGAATTTTATTTTACAAAAACCAAAGATTCGTTCTACCATAAGGCGGAATTGTATCTGTTGTAAAGTGGGGGAAAATTTCGGCAACCATTTCAGGATAGCAGATAGTGACCGGAAGGCTTTGCTGACTTACGCTTTTCCAATACATGCGGCTGAACTGATAGACCTGGTCGGTGAGTTCCTGTATGAGTTGCGGATTATCGAGCAATAAAGGTTTGGAGGATGAAAAGGAAATTTTTATAGGGAAATGATATTCCTTGTCTTTCAGGGAACTATGAGCAGTATAGCGTGTATTGTTGTAAAGTAAATATTCGAAACGGCCTACTTTTACAATAGTGCCACTTAGAGGCATGAATTTATCCTGGCTATCGAGGTCAAATGCAAGTAATCCTTTGCTTTCGGTTTTGTTGATTGTTACGATAATAACCGGAATATCGAGGTTGAGCTTATTTAATATATCCACGATAGGTGCCATCTCCTTTTTGCTGATGTCCTTATAAAAATGGATTATTAAACGGTCGGCTTTTTCGTGATCAATCAGGAATTTCATAACGGCTTTCCGGATGGAACCTGCCAGGGTATCGGTATCATTGGAGAGGAAACAATCGAAGTTCTCAAAGATTCCTTCGTTGTTGAAACAAAATGCACTTCCAAGGAATCGTGATTTGCGTGTAGAAGAGTAGAAAGCACCAATGCCAACAATAAGTTCGGATGATACTGTACGATTTAATCGCCAGGGGATGCCTCCGAGTTTGGCTAAAATGGCAGTTTCAATATTCGGAAGGTAGTAATTGAATGATTTATTGTAAATGTTTTCTTTGTAAACGACCTGAGAACTAATGCCATGTTTTAAGAGTGTTTCTTTGATACGGTAGTAGATTTTAAGCTTTTCAGGATCTTTCTCAAGTTTTGAAATGGGACTTACGAAAATTGCCAGGTATCTGATATTTTCGGAACGCTTTGCATTACGAATGGCTTCGTCGACAGTTTCAACAGCGGTTTCAATACTATCGAAGCCTATATTTCCGGAAGCTTCGATATGAAATGGCTGTTTGATAAAGTCAGCCATATTTGGAAAAATATATTCGTACACATCACCTCGTTTAACAGGGAAACCATGCAAAAAATAGTTATAGAGCTTTTTAACAGCTAAATCCTTATCTGGCGTGTGGTATATGAAGAAGAAGTGAACATTGTTTTCATCAATTGTTTTATAGGGTCCGTAATTAGCTAAATCAAATTTTGGTTCAGTTCCGAGTTGTTTGCCAAATTGTAACTGGGCTGAATCGTCACTGATCTTTAATATATTATCGGGTTCAACCTTTAGAAATCCTTCATCAGAGATTGGAATAATACTCCGGAAGGCATCCTTGTTGAGGTAATCATTATAAAATGCTTCGAGTATTTTTTTGTATTTCGGATATCGGTTAGCGAATGTGGCCTTTTCGAAGAGTACACCGAAATGTGGTTTCAACTTATTACTTATTACAGGGAACAATTTGTCAGCATCTTGTTTGAATTGCGGAGGCATATATTTATAGCGGTGCAACTCACCATTGCAGTTCATCCAATTGAGATTTTCGGTAGGAAAATTTATAAGGTCCTTTAAACTACGGTTTAAGACTTTTGTAGTACCATCGTATGAGACAACTAATTCCGGACCATTAGTAACACGCTGTTGTTGAACTTTCAGTGTAAACTGATTGTAAATCGTGTATTTTGGGTCAGGTTGTTGAATGGCTTTAATCCAAACTTCAATTTCGTTTGTGAAATTAAGGCGGATGATGTCAGCAACTCCTTTAAAGTAGGTACGGATAAGATGCCTGTAATAATTGTTGGCAAAGAACATACTATTTTCAAGGTCAACATTAATAACTATTGCTCCATTCCTGGCAGGTTTAAAATCGGAATACAGCCAATCGATTTTTGATAATTCTTCTTCCTCAATAAAATCTTCAATCAGCCCTTTTAGTTCGTTTTTATGAATAGGGCTAAAGCTATCCTGTTGCTCAGTGTAAAAAGCAAATTCCTGTTCCTTTATAGGGTGTGGAAAGGGGAGAATGTTGATTTGTAAGTTGTGGTTGGGTTCCATGTAAATAGTTTTAAACGGTTAGAGTTGCCTTTTATATTTGGCAACCTTTCGATTGAGTTATTTAATCCGGATATTATACAATACTTCCTTTCTGATTCGACAAATGTTGATAATTTTTTCTTTTATAAATAATGAAGTTGACGTAACAATTCTATCTCTTTCTTAACCTAATAGGCTCCATCAATGGATTCTAACTTTGTAACGTCAAATTTAAACAATAATAAGTATAAGAAAAGAAATGTCAATAAATAAAGAAAACTGCAAAGTTTGCAAAGTTTGCAAAGTCTGCAGTTTGAGAACAGAATAGTTGAGGTTAAGGCTTATTTGCCTTTTAATTTTTTCTTTACAATATCTTTATCGGCAGATTTTACCCTGCGTTCCAACTTTTTGATGTCTTCTTCGGGAGGTAATTGTTCGGGCCTGATTCCGCTTTTGCCTAATAAATTGCGTACATCTTCATTATTCTTCACATGCTCTTTTGTGATTCTTAATTCACCTTTGAGCTCGTTTTGCTTTACGTTGAAGTTGGTGATCTCGGTAGCTAATTGTTTGGCAGTAATAGTTATGGTTGGCAAAAAATCAGCCAAAGGGCGGTTTTCGGCAATACCCAATTTGTGTTTCATTGCAAGAGTGTTGTAGCCTCCAAATAAAGCCCCATCGCCTTTGCTGCGAATGTTAGCAAAGCCTTTATTGTCAACTCCTCTTTCGTAAATGTTTTTAGATAATTCAGTTTCGGTGGCTGCTAACTTTTCTCTTGCATGCAAACGTTCCATCAGCAGAATACGCTCCTGCAACAACTCCTGTTTTCGGGTTTGTATAGCAAAATAGCTTTGTGCAAACGCTATTTGTTCTTTCTTTGGGTCGCCGTTCTGAGCAATAAGATAACAGGCATATCGGGTGAGCATGATGTCATCCTGTTCTCGTTTTGCACCAGAGCCAATATTAACCATTTTGGTGACGTCAACGAAATGGTCTGAAACTACTTCGCCAGTGGTTTTGCAACTTTCTTTTGCTTTTTCAACCGCGTTCAGGAAATTGCGCCAGTCGGCATACCCCAGCAACTCCTGCAATTCGCGGGCGAGCCAGTATTCAATGCCATCCTGTACGTAGGCATATTCTTCGAAAGATTTATTGAGCCTTATTATGGTTTCTTTTTCCATTTTTAGAGTTATTTATTCTGAATGCCACTATTGGCAAATTTAGTAAAACACTGGGGAAGTTATTTTGAATTATCTGCAAAGTTTTAAACATCACTCAGCGAACATTCTTTTATGTTTTTGAATAACAACCAAACTGAGGTTGCACCAGGTAACGACCATTCAACTCTTTTAATAAAGCATCCACTGAACGTGTTGAAAGGTTGAATTTCTTACCCAGTTCGGTAGCTTCGGCACGTTTGAAATCATGAGGCAGAGCCTCAAAGAATTTACGTTTGTTGTCGCCGGATTTAAAGACTGCTGAATCACCTTGTTTTGGTAAATTGTGAAACATTAGCAGGCTGTGTTGCAAGTAGAGGTCAGCTAATATAAGAGCAGAATCAAAGTCAGCATCAGTGCATTCAACACATTGGGAGGTATCGCCATTTTCCACTTTCCGCAAGGCTGTAAATATCATGGCAATACGATAAAGTATCAATCCAAGACGTTTTACGATGCTACCGGCATCATCACTTGTAAAAGTAACCACCTCATATAACCAATGGCTGCATGTAGCATTAAGCCGGTCCCACTGGCAGCGGGAAAGTTCCACAATGGTTGGATACTGTTCGAGCAGATTAATCATGTCAAAGGTTTCCTGCGATAATTGGGTAAAATGGTCGGTCAGGTTTATGCTGTTGGCATAGGGCGAAACATCAAGCCATTGCTGCTCAACCTTAAATGCATAAAAGATAAACCTGCTGAAAAGCCCGTCTTCGGCTGAAGCAATTAGCCCTGTTACCTGGTTAGGAGTGCCGGAGATGGCAACTGATAAGCGAGGTTCGTTCACCTCGATATACTCGTTGTTGGTTTTCTTGGAGCTGGAAATTCGCTCATGCTGGAAAGCTTTGCGAAGCATATCGGAATATCCGCCCCATTCCTGTTTTAGCACATTACCCATCGTATCGGCTTCCGTTTCGCAAATGATTCCCTCGCCTTCGTTCTGCTGAAGGTGTGTCAGGATCTTTGCATAGCTTGAATTGGCCGGGATAAAAACAACTTTAAAAGGTGGTTGCTCGGGTGGTTCCTCAGAAGGATCGGTTTTCTTTTTAGAGCGTTCACGGGTTTTGAATTGATTCATTTCCGTTTCAAATTGCTGCTGTTGTTCGCGGCTACGCCGGATAAGCAAATCGTGCCGTTTGTCGGCCAGCATCTTTGAGAATTTCAAAGCACCTTTGCCACTTGCCGCGGGAGCAATTATAAAGGCAAAGAGGTTGGGATAGACTTTTTGTTGTTTATAAAGGCCTCTTACATTCGGCATACATCCGCTAAGGATGGCGAGTGCGCCTGTAAAGAATACATCTCTTTCTCGCCGGTCAGTGAAAGCTCCGGCACCCGATTGAAGCAATAAAGGGAGATTCGTAAAGAACTCATCGGGCAGCATGGGGGTGTTTTTCAGATAATCTTCAGCGATTTCATCTGATGCAACAGTTGCGGAGGTTTGCAACTTTGCAGAGTTTGCAGGGTTTGCAAACTTCGCAAATTCACCCGAATGGTTTGTGTAGGCACTTCGGACCGATGCTCTTATTTCCTTTTCAGGAAGGTCGAAATGCTGTGAACACAAATGAAGAGTATCATTTTCAGGGAGTCCTGCCCGATTACAATTAGAGGCCAGGAGATAAATATGATTATTACGGTTTCCATCGGAATATTCTGATTTCTGATTGGTGAACTGAATTTGCTGATTAAAGATAAAAAGGGAATCCAGGTCTTCAGGATTATCAGGAGCGATAATGGGTGAAGCCGGTTGAGGAGTAGCTGGCGGAACTGAAACAGGGGTAGCAGCTTCGGAAAGTTGTACTATATACTTTTCGTTGTTGAGGTTTTTATATGCATAAGGATCATCACTTACAAAGCAAAGCCTTGTAATGTCCTTGCATTTTGGGTCGCAAAGGATTCCGAGAGCTTTTTCGTAAAACTCCTGTACCTGATGGTAAGCTATATCGTGGTGGACAGCAGTTGTGTTTACCTCAATGAAAACCTTCAAGCCTTTATCACTCGGACTGCGAAAGCAACCGAAAGTGTACGGGATTTGTTTGATTTTGAGAAAGGCATCGTTAAACTGTTCGGGAGTCAGCTTGTCGAAATCGAGGTGGACAAATCCGCTGTACTGTTTTAGCAGGTGGGCTTTGCGTCCACCCTCATAAGTACCTGAAGGAGTAAAAGCAGGAAGCTGCTTTTTGAGCTGGTCGGCCTTTTCGGTTTCGCCGGATGCAATACAGGAACGGATGGGCTCAATATCCGCCCTGTATTTGCCGATCTTGATGTCGTTTAGGATCAGGATTAAGGACCTGTTCTCAACCGGCTGGTTAAATCCTGTGAATATGGTTGCTGTTGCCATATCGATCAGGATTTAGCCGGTTTGTGGTGCTTTTCGAGCAAGGAAAGGATGTCGGTTAGACGGTAATACATTTTGCATCCTACCTGGGAGTAAGCTATGATACCTGTGTCACGCCATGCCTGAGCAGTGCGTTTGCTGATATTCATTACCTGGATAAACTCCTGGTTGTCGAAGAAGACCTGATCAGGGCAAGCATGTTGCTTTTGTGCCAGGATTGTTTCGAGGCGTTTGAGCCGTTCCATCACGTTGTCGAGAGGTTCACGGCAGGTTTTGCAGTGTTCCATGATTACCTCCTTTTGTGACTGATTACATAGTTTGTGGCTTCTTTGTCTATTTCTTCAGTAGTGGATTGACGGTTGCGTTGCAACCAGTCTTCCAGTTCCTGACGATTGAAGTAGAGTTTTTTACCCTGGGGACAGAAATGCGGTATCTGCCTGGTACTTGTTAATTTATACAGGTGCGAAGGGCTGATTTCGAGATACCTGCATGCCTCATTAAAATTGAGGACAGATTTTTGGAGCAGAGCCTGCTCATCGATTTTTTGTTCAATCTGGCTGAGCCTTTCAAGAATTAATTCATCTGTTGTCATTTTGTGCTGATTTAAAGTTCAGCGACAAAAAGACAGGGTAAGAGAAAGGAATGAAAGAGGTAACGTTACCGTTACCAATATTACCGGTTTAGTTGGAATTTAATATTCTCAGATCATGTTCGTACTTTGCCGGTTTTACTGAGAATTTTGTTTTCAATGTCCCCCATTCCTGAATATCAAATTGTGAAAAGACTGCTTTGAGAAAACTGATCCAGGAGGATTTAATTTCCTTAGTACCGTAAAATGATCGGTGCATTAAATAAAAAGTATAACGAATATGACCGGTTGAAAGCCGGATTTGGGGAATTTGAATAATTCCGTTTGGGGTTTCCTCATGCTCAATCAGATAGTAAGTGTATTCCAACAGATGATTGTAGTCGCCAGCAGTCATAATCTTCTCGTTTGAGATATTGTAGCCTTCGAAGTGTTTTAAAAATTCCTGTGCCTGGCTTTTAAGTTCTTCAATAGAAACTTTATCCTGAATGGGTAGGGGAGGTGATTTTTTCAATCTGTGTTTGTCGGCTGGATCAACAACTGCAAAAGAGTTACTCAGGTTGCCCCGGTAAGCTTCTGACTGAATTGAAAGCCATTGGTGCAATTTCCTTGGAGCTGATTGGTTTATTCCCTGAATTGGAATCTCTTTCAGGAATATAAGTTTTTCCAGATTCTCGGAAACGATTTCAAATCGCTCGTGCCCATACGTTTTTTGATTGATGGCGGATGAAATAAAATCTTTTGAATAAGTGAGAAGGTTTGCAGAGTTTGCAGAGTTTGCAAGGTTTGCAAATTCGGTATTTTCAACCGGTAGCTCGAATTGCTTAATGAAAATATAGTTTTCGAGTGCTGTGATCGCAGTTGTTGCAACTGTGCCGACAAAGCTGAATTGATCTTCCAGGTTATGAAGTAATTCAGTTGCAGTTTCCAAACTGGCCGTGCCTGAGTCTAAAAGCTGATTGACTTTATTCTCGAAATAGAAAGCACTCTTTTGAAAGACAGTTTCGTCCGGGCAAGTCTCCTTCAAAGTGCTTATAAAAAACGCTTCAAAGGAATCAATAGATTTTGCATACATACCAAATAGTTCCTGTACCTCGAAAACCAGTGCTGAAGTATGTATTTTGAGCAGGTAAAAGACATAATGAATTAATTGGTTCGCTGCATCTTCATTTGAAGTAGTAAGAGTTGGACCATAATTTGGAATATTTAAGAAGCCTCTATTAGCTAATTCAATGGAAGCATTTTTAGCAAAATATTTCAGGTCTCTTAATGCTGAGTTTACCAGGTATCGGCTGTCTACCTCAGAGGGACATTTTGAAACGCCTGCACCCAGGTTATTGATGTAACGCAAAGATTCTGTTTTTATCAATTCGGCATAAAAACGGGAGCCATTATTAAAAGGAGCTGGTAATGTCAAATCATATAGAGGACGAATTGAAAGCGGTATACTTTCATTAAGATTGTTTTCAGGGAAAATCCAGAGTGATTTATGATCTCTTAAAAGTTTGTGAATCCTGGAATGCAGCGACTGAACGTTATCCTGTTTTAAAGCTGGGGCTTGATTCAGCAAATCTGAAAAATAACGATCATCCGCAATTGAAACTTGATTTGGATGGAGTGTGCCAAAGAGAATGCTATTGAAAATATCTGATACCATGTTAGAGTTTTATATTTATCAGGTTAGCCGCAACTTTCTTTTTATCATCAATGATCTTTGCATAAATCTGTGTTGTCTTTAGATCCTTGTGTCCAAGTAATTTCGAAACCGTATAAATGTCAGTTCCCAAAGTTAGTTGAAGTGTTGCATATGTGTGCCTCGCACAATGAAAAGTTATGGATTTTGTTATACCTGCTTTCATTACCCATTGTTGCAATCGCAGATTATGCCAGGCACTGTACTTTAATCCGACAAAAACGCGTTCATTCTGGGCTCCTCTTTCACCCAGCAGGCCATAAGCTTGGTCTGAAATTGGCTGCGTTTCGGTTCCCTTGGTTTTCTTCTGAGTAAAACGAACGTAATATCCCATCTCAGCTGAGTGCTGGACTTCGGACCAGATCATTTTATTAATATCTGACCATCGAAGGCCAGTTAAAGAACTAAAAAGAAATGCCTGTTTCAGGATAGGAATTTCACATTCAGCTTTGGCTAAATCCTGAAGCTCATTCAGGGTTAGAAATTCACGTTCATTTTCACCAGGCTTAATACCTTCTGTTTCAAAAGTTGGATTACTTTTCAAGATGCCATCTTTGTTTGATTCCCTGATAGCTGCCCTTACCTTATTATAATAGGAACAAGCTGAATTTTGTGAAAGTGGGTTTTTAGCAGGTGTCCGGGCCGTATTAATGAGGTAATCTTTAAAATCATTAAGCCATCGTTTATCAATTTGAGAAAAGGTAACATCAAACTTAGCGAAGGCTTTCAGATGCTTCAAAGCACTATCCCAGTTACCATAGTTCCCCAGGCTACCTTTACGTTTTTCGGTAAGGTTTTCCATGTACCGTAGGAAACTTCCTTTCAATTTTCCGTGATCCTGAAAGCCGTAGATGCCATTCTGTAATTCGAGGTGGCGTTTAGCACGGATAGAATCTGCCAGCTCAAGGTTCTTTTTGTTTTCCTCCTTTTGTTTCTTGGTCAGCTTGCCTTTCTCGGGTTCCGCATATAGGTATATCTGAAGGTATTCAAATTGCCTTTTGCCCTTATGATAGAAATCAAGATAAAGGCTTGTTTTTGAACCTTTGGTGCGTTGGCGGAGTGTAACTTTCATAAAACTGGTATATTAAAAAGGTTATCAATTGCTTTTCTAGTGATAATTGTACGACTGCCAATTTTTCCAACCTGCAATTTGTTGGCTGAGATCAGCCGGTGGATGGTCCTGCGACTTGCACCAATTAGCATAGCAGTTTCGTCTATACTGAGGAACTGCTTTTGCTGTACAACTGCCTCAACCGGTTGCAGAGTTTGTTGCTCAGGTGTGTAATGGGGTTCTTTGAAATTATTGATTTTCTCTTCCCTCTTCAATTGCTTATAGTGTCTCCTGTTGCAAGCGTGGCCGCAATAGCGGGTAGTGAGGGTTTTTGCTGTGTACTCCTTTCCACAGTAAAGACAGTTTTTTGTGATTTCGAAGTTGCTGCTCATATGACTGCGAATGTCTGTTAATGCCCATATGTGTCAGAGTGTGTCTATGTGTGACATCATCTCCCTCTTTTGTTGCCCAACATCATGAGCAACAAATCTGGGCTACAATTCAGCAACAAATATAGTGAATAAAGTGCAAACGGGCAACAGAAAAAAGAAAATAAAATGATATAAAAATAAGAATAACAGATAGTTAACAATTAAGAGAAAGATAATTACTTTCCGATACAGAACTTCCCGAAAATATTTCCCAAAATATCTTCGTTTGTCACTTCGCCGGTTATCTCGCCAAGATAATGCAAAGCCGAATGAATATCTATTGCAATCAGGTCGGTGGGTATATTTTCTTCAATGCCTTTTGATGCATCATTCAACGCATTGATAGTGTGTAATATCGAATGGTAATGCCGTGCATTACTTACAATTGCCTGGTCGCCTATATTAGCGGTTTTTACTGTTTTTACCAACCTTTCAAGTATCAGGTTGATGTTTTCCTTACGCTTGGCGGAAATAAAAATGGTTTCCAGGTCGAAAAGTGCCGTTATATGCGAGGGAACCTCGATCATCAGGTCGGTTTTGTTGCCTATAAGCAGGAAGTGCTTTTCTGGATCATCAATGTGATCGCGGAATTCAACCTTTAATAAATCAATTTCTTCGACAGTAATTGTGCTGATATCAAAGAGGTAGAGTATGGCTGATGCTTCTTTTATTTTTTCGTAAGTGCGGCTGATACCGATGGTTTCGATGGTATCGGTGGTATGCGATCTGAGTCCGGCTGTATCAATAAATCTGAAAGTGATGCCATTGGTGGTGAATGTGTCCTCGATGGTATCGCGCGTGGTTCCCGGTATTTCGCTTACAATGGCTCTTTCCTCGTTTAGAAGCGCATTCAGTAAAGTCGATTTTCCGACATTTGGCTTCCCGATAATAGCAACCGGGACGCCTTTCTTCAATACATTTCCCAGTGAAAAAGAGGAAGCCAGCTGACTCATTTCCAATCTGATACCCGATATCAGCTGTTTCAATTTTTCCCTGTCGGCAAATTCCACATCTTCTTCCCCAAAATCCAGTTCAAGTTCAAGCAGGGATACCAGGTCGATTAACTGCCTCCGCATTTCTTTTATCCGCAACGAAAACCCTCCCCGCATCTGCGATAAGGCAAGGTCATTTGAAGCTTTCGAACGCGAAGAAATTAAATCAGCTACAGCTTCGGCTTGCGACAAATCGAAACGGCCATTCAGGAAAGCCCTCAATGTAAACTCTCCTGCTCTGGCCAGGCGGGCACCTGCATCAATAAGCAACTCCAATATCCTTTGTTGAATGTATTCCGAACCATGGCAGGATATTTCAATGATGTCATCGCCTGTGTAGGAATGTGGTTTTCGGAAAATTGTCAGAACTACTTCATCAATAACTTCATCTCCGTATGTAAAAAAGCCAAAATGTGCCGTATGCGTGCTAAATTGTCCGACGGCAGAGCCTGTTTTCGGCGATCTGAAAAAACGGCTGCTAATGGGAACAGCCTCTGGTCCCGAGAGCCTGATAACCGAGATTGCACCTATTCCGGGCGGAGTAGATAAAGCGCATATAGTATCATTTTTCGAAGATAAAGTATATGAATTCATTGGATTACGCTGTTTATTCTACAAAGATAGTCAGAAAGCTGCCAGAAGCAGGAGCTTCGGATTTTATAAATAAGAGATTATTTTATAAGGTATTGAATACCAGAGGTTATGTGGGGAAATGGAGAGACCTAATCCCCGCCATCATTCACGGTCTCTAATTCATTGTCCTTGTTACCTTCGAGTATAGCCAGCACGGATTTTATGTCATAAACGCTGTTGTTCTTGCGGTTTCCCAAAACTATGATCACAATATCGGCCTCCATATCCATCCAGAGCATGGTGCTGAATCCTGCCCACCATCCACCGTGATAAACATAATGAACTTTTTTCATATTCTTCGGGTCGGTCATCAGCCTGAAGGCTAGGCCGTAATTGTGCCTGCTCTTATGCTCAAAACTATGTGGTGTAAAGGCTTCTTTCAACCAATGTTTGTTAAGTAAACAACCTGAATGCAAGGCAGAATACCAGCGTTCCATATCGCCCACCGAAGCATAAATGCCTTTATCGCCATAAACCCCGTCGAAAAATTCACGCTCACGGCAACGGTTTCCCTGGTGCCCGCAAGTGCGGAAATTTAGGATCGAATCCGGTGCAAGGGTGTCAACAAATGTATGTGCCATCCCAAGTGGCTCAAATATGCGGGTACGGATAAATTTCTCATAACTTAACTTGCTCACTTTCTCAATAATGGAAGCAAGTATAATAAAGTTGGAGTTGTTATAACTAAAACTTTTATCAGGCTGATTGTAGCGTGCGGGCAAAGGGTTCGCTTCGCTGAACCATTTCAGAACGCTGTCGTTATTGGGAGCAGGGCCGTTTTGACTTCTTTTATTCTCAAAGCAATACAGGTAATTCGGCAATCCACTGCGATGGCTCAATAGGTTTTCGATGGTGATACCATGATATGGAAAAGAAGGAATGAACTTCTGAATGCTGTCGTCTAATGTGAGTTTTTTATCCTGGGCAAGCAACAAGACTGCCACTCCTGTGAACGTTTTACTTATGGAAGCCAGTTGGAATGCCGAATTGAGAGACAAACTGTCCTTGCTTTGCAGATTCGCAAATCCGAATACATTCTGGTAGAGAATAATGCCTTTTTGTGCAACCAGTACAGCACCATTAAATCCCTGGTTTTTAGCTTTTTTTCTGAAAAGGGTATCAAGTGCCAGTGCCTTTTCATTTGCATGAATTTCTTTCCTGATTTTGGCTTGCTGTTCAGGAGTGAGTTTTTTTTGATTAAAACAATCGGAAACCTGTTTTGGTGTGTACTTTTGCTTGTCCGAACAGCCTTGCAAGCTAACAATCTGGCTAACAGTAAATAAAAACAGGAATATATATTGCAGGGTACGTTTCACAGGGTAGGAAATTTGTTTTACAAAAGAAGCCAAAACGTTTATTCTCCCGACGTATTCCATGTAAAGGTTGTTAACAAAACGGTGTTGAATAATAAATACCAGATTTATTTGAAATTTAATATCCACTTTTTAACATAAAATGATTAAAATTCATGTAACTAATCAGTCTGATCAAAATGCAATTTTGCCACAGATTACACGGATTACACAGATTTTAAACTGCCTTTAGCAGTTTTTCAATTAATTTCAATTAAAACTGATGAATAATTTTCCGTGAAATCTGTGAAATCTGTGGTATATATTTGTTTTTCATTACTTTAGACCAACTGATTAGCTACAAATTCATAAAATTTACGAATTTTCGGGAGGATTCAAAAATATTTTTACCTTTGAAGGCATAAAATATTTCTGCAATGAGCATACTTGTTAATAATGATTCCCGGGTTATAGTGCAAGGTTTTACCGGAAGTGAAGGCACTTTCCATTCAACCCAGATGATTGAATATGGGACTAACGTTGTCGGAGGGGTTACACCCGGTAAAGGTGGCAATGAACATATAGGTTGTCCTGTTTTTAATACCGTAAAGGAAGCTGTGAAGGCCACAAATGCGAATGTCTCCCTCATTTTTGTGCCACCTGCATTTGCTGCTGATGCCATCATGGAGGCTGCCGATGCCGGCATAAAGGTGATTGTTTGTATTACCGAAGGGATTCCTGTTAAGGATATGATGGCTGCCAAGGAATATGTCGATGGTCTTGATTGCCGCCTGGTTGGACCAAACTGCCCGGGTGTTATAACTCCAGGTGAAGCCAAAGTGGGTATCATGCCTGGTTTCATTCATAAAAAAGGTGTGGTTGGGATTGTTTCGCGTTCAGGCACCTTAACCTATGAAGCCGTTGATCAGCTTACCAAAGCCGGATTAGGACAAACTACTGCTCTTGGCATTGGTGGCGACCCGATTATTGGAACCACTACCCGCGATGCAATGGAGTTATTTATGGCCGATCCCGAAACCAAAGGCATTGTAATGATTGGCGAAATTGGTGGAAGCATGGAGGCTGATGCCGCTTATTATGTGCGCGATTTCGGAACTAAACCGGTTGTTGGTTTTATTGCCGGAGCTACTGCACCTGCCGGCCGCACCATGGGACATGCCGGTGCTATTGTTGGAGGAAAATCCGATACTGCTGAGGCTAAAAAAGCCATCATGCGCGAATGCGGGATAACGGTAGTTGATTCTCCTGCCGAAATCGGTGCTGCGATGCTGAAGTTGTTGGCGTAATAGGTAGTGGTTTCAGGATTTCAAGTTTCAGAGTTTCAGAGTTTCAGAGTTTCAGAGTTTCATGGTTTCCCAAACTGGTGATCTGGTTAGTTTGACTATTCTAATGCGAAGCATTTGAACCATGTAAATAGGGTCTGCTGTTAAACACAGAGTCGCAAATCAGTTAGAACCCCATGGGA
>CAZEDO010000033.1:30716-33253 GCA_964511085.1 uncultured Lentimicrobiaceae bacterium | reverse complement strand
ATCAGTTATTTTGCTGAATATCAAATATTTAAATAAGTTTTAAACGAACTATTGTAAATGATATCCACTTAATGCCTATTATTCACTTCGTTCATGAGATCGCTGCGCTAAGTTGCCTAATGCCATTTTCTAATCTTCCTCCTTCGCCCTGAAAGATTCCCAGACGAAGTAACTGATCAGCCCGATAAATGCCATCAACGCTGTAACCTGTGCACCAACTGAACTTTCATCGCCCCATACTTTGAGATTCAATGCTTCGCCATCGCCGGTGAAGAAAATAATGAAAGCACCCAGCACTCCAAACAAAGCTGCTCCTGCAATAAAACCGCTTGCGATAAGAATTCCCCTGTTAACACGGCTGGTATTCAGTTTTTCATTTTTGGTACTCTTGCTGAACCAATGATTGAGCAAGCCGCCAACAACAAGAGGAGTATTCAGATCGAGCGGAATAAACATTCCTAGCGCAAATGCAAGCGGAGAAATTTTGAGCCAGTTCACCAGGATAGAAATTATAGCACCTGTGCCGAGTAAAACCCAGCTAACACCTTGTCCTGACATCAGCGGTTCTATTATAGAAGCCATGGCATTTGCCTGCGGGGCTGTCATTGGCTGAGGATGTGCAGGCGTTTGAACAAAGCCATAGGCCTGGTTCAGGATAAAGATTACAATACCCACAGTGGCTGCGGAAACCAGCGTTCCCAGGAATTTAAACGACTCCTGTTTTTTAGGTGTTGTCCCCAGCCAGTAACCCACTTTTAAGTCGGTGATGAAACCACCCGCCATTGATAAGGCTGTGCATACAATACCTCCGATTATAAGCGAACTTACCATACCCTGCCAGCCTTTTAGGCCAACTGATACCAGGATTACCGACGAAAGAATCAGCGTCATCAATGTCATCCCCGAAACCGGGTTTGTACCGACAATAGCAATTGCATTAGCGGCTACTGTAGTAAAGAGGAACGACACAACAAGAACAGTAAGCAGAGCTACAACAGCCTGAATCATTGTGATTTTAACACCGAAGATAAGGAAGATGAAAACTGCTACAAGCGTGAGAAATAGGAACAACATAACGAACGACATCTTTATATCTTTTTGTGTCCGTTCCACTTTTTCTTCTGCATGTGTTTTTGCACCCATTCCAAAAGCAAGTTTAAATGCGCCTGCTATGACGCCGGATGATTTAATAATACCAATAATACCTGCCATAGCTATTGCGCCAACGCCAATCGGGCGGACGTAGGCTTTAAATATCATTTCCGCAGTCAAAGCATCAAAAGGATTTATTCCGCCACCTAATGTTGCTACAATATTACCTGCTTCATTGATGAGCGGAACCAGCACCAGCCAGCTAAGCATTGAGCCAACGGCAATGATTAGTGAGTACTTAAGCCCTACCAGGTAGCCAAAACTAAAAATCAACGCACTCACATTGAATTTAAAGACCATTTTTACCTTAGTGGCAAGTGCTTCACCAATCGGAACAATACGTGTTGTGATAACTTCGGCCCAAAGTTTAAAAGCCGAAAAGCTGAAATCGAAAATCCCTCCTATCAAACCACTCACGATGAGCAATTTTGCCTGGCTTCCGCCTTTTTCGCCAGTCATCAGAATTTCCGTAATGGCTGTCGCTTCGGGGAATGGAAGCGTCCCGTGCATATCTTTCACAAAGTATTTACGGAAAGGGATAAGGAATAATATTCCAAGAAAGCCTCCAAGCAGGGAAGAGAAAAATATCTGCCAGAAATCAACCTGGATTTCAGGATATTTTGCCTGAAGGATATACAAACCGGGGATTGTAAAAACAGCACCGGCTACAATAACGCCTGAACTTGCGCCTATCGATTGAATAATCACATTCTGACCGAGGGCATTTTTCTTACGAACTGCTGCCGATGCGCCGACGGCAATAATAGAAATAGGAATAGCTGCTTCAAAAACCTGCCCTATTTTGAGGCCGGAGTAAGCAGCAGCAGCTGAAAAAATAAGCGCCATAAGCAATCCCATTCCTACTGACCATACGGTAACTTCCGGCAGCAGCAGGTTGGCAGCCATAACTGGTTTATAAACTTCGCCTTGTTTCAGCTCGCGGTAAGCGTTCTCAGGCAATTCTCTCAGGCTATTGTTTGGTTGATCTGTCATGTTTTTTGGTTTTTTGATGTTCCAAAGATAAGATAAAGTTGGAATAGGACAAGGGGTAGGAGAAAGGTTCCAAAGTGCCAGGCGCCAATGTGCCAGATGCCGGGCGCCAGATGCCAAAGTGCTGGTTTTCATTACGCCGCTGGCGCGGATTTGCAATCCGTGCCTGTCATAACAGTCGTTTTCAACGACATACGCATAATCGATAACATCTGCAAAAGTTGATTTGACTATATTTGGTCAGGCTTGTCAAAAAGCTATCTAACCGAAACTAATCGTATTAGTTTTATGGCAATTAAAGATATTTACAAATGCCGTATATTTGAAAATCTTTAATGGTCCGCTGGCGCGGATTTGCAATCCGTGCCTGTCATAACAGTCGTTTTCAACGACAT
>CAZEDO010000033.1:0-30616 GCA_964511085.1 uncultured Lentimicrobiaceae bacterium | reverse complement strand
ACGCATAATCGATAACATCTGCAAAAGTTGATTTGACTATATTTGGTCATGCTTGTCAAAAAGCTATCTAACCGAAACTAATCGTATTAGTTTTAAGGCAATTAAAGAGAATTACAAATGCCGTATATTTGAAAATCTTTAATGGCCTATGTCCGATAAATCAATACTCCGGTAACTTTTCATTTCTCGCAACTTAGCGAAGCGTTCTCATGAGCGCAGCGAACTTAGCGAAGCATTCTCACGAACAAAGTGAGTAATAAAGACGCAAAGGCGCAAAACGTTGATTCTCAGCACTATGTGATATCAAAAGAGTCGTATGTAATATATTGGTAATTAGCATATTATAAAATATTACCGGACTGTTGATAAATACAAAATACGGGATTTAGATAACGCCTACTTTTTAACACTCACGGTGGTTGACTGGATAGCTGTTTTCACACGCAAAAATCATAAACACTTAATGATTGATGCATTATTGTATTGTCAAAAGAATAAAGGCCTGGTTATTTTCGGATATTGCCTTATGCCAAGCCATCTTCATATGATTGCAAGAGCCGAAGGCAAGTACACGCTATCTGACATCCTCCGCGATTTGAAAAAGTTCACTTCCAAGTCGCTGGTAAAGCAAATTGAAGAAGAAGGCGAAAGCCGCCGTGAATGGATGCTGAAGCATTTTGCAAAGGCAGGTGAACATTTAAGAAGTATCAAAAATTATAAATTCTGGCAGGACGGCAACCAGGCAAAGGAAATCTATAGTAACCAGTTTTTATATGAAAAGCTTGACTATATACATAATAACCCTGTTAAAGAAATGATAGTTGCCAGGGCAGAAGATTACATATTCAGTTCGGCAAGGAATTATGCAAGTATGGATTGTGTATTGGATGTATGTTTGATTACACCGGAATTGAAAACTTATTAATTAACAGAATAAAATGGTATCGTTGCAAACGATAAAAAGAAAGGCACGGATTGCAAATCCGCGCCAGCGGGTGCATGAAAGATAGACCGACTCAGGCAGGAGCCAGAGCCTAACCAATAGAGCGCAACCTTCTCCTAACAGGGATTTTGCTTGACGTAGCTGCAGTTTTTCAGATGATTAAAGAAATGCCTTATCAAAGCTATTTTACCTAAGCTTTATCCTGAATATTATTATTTTACCGACATTTAAATAGTTACTCGAAAAAGTGCTATTTTTGTAATACCTATCAGGTAGCCTTAAATAGGAAATATGGCTTTTAAATGGAACGGTTCTTTGTACCCGGGATCTCATTTTACTGCTATTATTTTACTCCTGTCTGATTATTTTTTGCCTGAACACTTACAATAAGCAACAGTGCGCAAATGATTCCAATGTCATTAAAATACTTTGGCAATAAGCAATCGTATGGTATAACCTATTGTTTCTTTTCTGATCAATAAACTAATAAACTTTCGAATTTTTAACTCCTCAACTCAATGAAAAACTCCAACATCTACTCGCCTAACACTTTTGACAGTTCCATCACAACCGGTATTTCATCTAAAAAGAGTGCAAAATTTAGTTTCATAATGAAGGTGCTTTTGCAGGGCAAAGCACTTATATCAGTCATTGCTTTAGTATTACTAGCTTCATTTGCAAATGCAACAAACTATTATACTAACGTGGCCGGTGCACCAGAAACCTTAGCAAATTGGTGGACAGGCACCGCGGGGTCTGGAACTCACCCGGCAGATTTCACAGCTGCAGGTGACGTTTTTTATATTCAAACTGGTGTTGTAATGACACAGGTAGCGGCTTGGACTGTCGCTGGAACAGTAAATATAATGAATGGTGGTACACTTGCACGAGGAATACTAGCGTTCATTTGCGGCAACCTGGTTATTGACGGAACTATGACCAATGCCAATGGTACTTCAGCTACTGTTAATGGTAATGTTAGCGGAGCTGGAGCGATCGCAAGCGGAGGAACAGCGGGGATAACAGGCACATCCGGTACATTTTCTGCCGGAATATTAACTGGTGTAAGCGTAACCCCAACTTTAGCAGGAACTGGCATGACTTTCATTGTCACGGGTTCCACCAGGACCGGCACAGCAACATTTGATGTTAATGTGGGGGCATTGGATCATTTCGCTATTTCGGCTATTGCTTCGCCACAGACTGCTGGAACAGCCATCACAGGAATTACTCTGACAGCTCAAGACGCATACAATAATACTGTAACAAGTTTCAGTGGAGCAGGCAATACAGTAACCTATAGTGGAACGGCAGGGATATCGGGTATATCCGGAACGTTTTCTTCTGGAGTATTATCTGGTGTTAGTGAAACGCCATCAATTGCGGGCATCGGCAGGACGTTTATTGTCACCGGGGCCATTAAGACCAGCACAGCGACCTTCGATGTAAATGCAGGTGCCCTCGATCATTTTGCCATTTCAACCATTTCCTCACCTCAGGTTTTAGGTATTCCCATCACAGGTATCACTCTCACAGCTCAGGATGTAAGCAATAATACTGTATCAGGTTTTATCGGCACAGTTACTTATAGCGGTACAGCGGGAATTACAGGCACATCCGGAAATTTCATAGCTGGAGTATTAAGTAGTGTCAGCGTAACGCCGACAACAGCGGGAAGCAGTGTTACCTTTATTGTTACCGGATCCGGCATAACCGGCACCAGCATCTTCCTTGTAATACCTGCTGAAGCTGCAACCGATAACTTCAGATCCAGGACTACCGGCGATTGGAGTACACCTGCAACCTGGGAAAGATCTGCTGATAACACGAATTGGTCGAATGCGGTTACTTTGCATCCGACTTCTTCGGCAGCCTCAGTTTCAATACAAAATACACATACTGTTACAATTTCTTCTCTGGAAACATGTAGTACCTTAACAATCAATACCGGTGCAACACTTACTCTTACAGGTTCAAATACATTAAATGTTAGTGGCAACTGGACTAATAATGATACATTTACAGCAAATTCAAGTAATGTTATTTTTGACGGAAGTACTCAAACCATTACCGGCGCTACTACATTTTACGATGCAACCATTGGAGGTACAGGTGTTAAAACGATAACAACAGCTATTTTTTCCGTAAGTCATATCCTTTCGATGGAAAGCACGGGAACACTTTCTGCAATACCTACCTACGGACCAAACGCAACGTTGCAGTATAACAAGGCTGCCTCTTTTACTGCCGGTAATGAATGGCCGGCTCTGTTCGGAGCAACAGGGGGGATAATTATTGCCAACGTTGGTGTTATTACAATGAAAGGCGCAGGAGTGGTGAACAGCACGCTCACAATCAATAGCGGGGCTTCACTTAACACCGGCAACTTTGCCTTGACTTTTGGAGGCAATTTTGTCAATAACAACATATTTACAGCTGGCAGTTCTGCTATTTCTTTTAGCGGGACAGCAATCCAAAGCATTGCCGGGTTCACAACTACTGGCTCAGTTTCGATGACAAAGAGCGGAGGTACAGCAACACTGCAGGGTAATGTTAGCGGTGGCGCATTCACGTTAAATGGATCAGGAGGGACATTAGACCTTGGTGCAGGATTAACGCACACCTTTACAGGTACATTTACCAGGACCAATGGAACGCTTAATCTCAATTCGTGTACATTAAATATTGACAATACAACCAGTGGCACTGGCGGGAGCTGGTCATCAGGCACAAGTACTGTTAATTATGGCAGGGCAGGATCGCAAACAATTTTTGCGGTTACCTATAATAATCTTACCCTCTCGGGCAGCAGTACAAAAACCATGACCGGTGTAACAACAGTGAATGGCAACCTTACTTTGAACGGGACAGCAATTGCAACAACAGCAGCTGATTTCAGTATAGGTGGCAATCTTGCCATCGGCGACGGCACAACCTTCGTGGCAGCAGGATACAATCTGACAGTTACAGGAACAACTACTGTTGGTGGTGGAGTAAGCGGCCAATTAGTCATTAATAACCCTTCTGGTATAAAAACCTATGCAGGCCTTGTAACTATTGCAACTGGCGGCACCTGGAACAATTCCGGTAATTCCGCCATTGATTTTCGGGGCGGTATTACCAACAGTGGTACATTTACTGCGGGTTCGGGAGTAAATACTTTTTCCACCAACACGCAAGCACTTTCCGGAACATTAACAATCCCGAATATAACTGTTACAGGTGTTGCCATTACCAACAATGGCACGCTCACCTGTGCCACTGCATTAGCC
The DNA here is from genome assembly GCA_964511085.1 of uncultured Lentimicrobiaceae bacterium. Taxonomy (GTDB): domain Bacteria; phylum Bacteroidota; class Bacteroidia; order Bacteroidales; family DASVHX01; genus DASVHX01. The sequence goes on along the minus strand of CAZEDO010000033.1, from coordinate 26,401 downwards.
GGAAGCGGGGAACTGGCAAATGCCGCAACAGGAATACTCAACCTTGGCGGCACTTCTGCTATTACTACACTTACAGCAACAGCTGCCGGCAATACCGTAAACTACAGCGGCGCCGCTCAAACCGTTAAGACAACCACCTACAACAACCTCAAGCTATCGGGTAGCGGGAACAAATCAATGGCTAATGGTAATGCGGTAACCGGTATTTTGAATATTATTTCTTCAGCGAAGGCAAGCCTTGCTAATGGTTCAGATATTGCCTCGAACAGCCTGCAATTTGGTAGTGTTTCACAGGTTTTAGGAACCTGGGGTTCATCAATTTCACCAGCTGCCCATAAGACAGATTCCTATTTTGATGTGAATACCAGCGGGATAATTACAAATGGTTTCGTGCCGGTATTTTCTAATTTAACTGCTTCCCAGAGCATTTGCTATGGCACGTCCAGTGTTGAACTTAGCGGAACTTTAAGTGCCGGTGGCCCTGTTTATCCTGCTATAGGAGAAACTATAAACATCACAATCAATTCTGTGCTTCAAAGTACCACAATCACCACCAGCACAGGTAATTTTACCATCAGTTACACAGCGTCGGCAATTCCGGTCTCTGGCACAGCATACACTATAACCTATGCTTATCCCGGCAGCATAGTAATGGCTACGGCTGAGAATATAAGCACCACGCTCACTGTAAGCGGCCCGCTGGTAAACATTGGCGGTGCTCTTGATGCAGTATGCCAGGGAGGGACAACAACAGCTCTAGGTGGTTCGTTTAGCGGTATCGCCACTGCAGCTGTCTGGTCAGATGGCGGAGCAGGAGGTTCATTTGCAAATAACGATGGCAGCACACCTGGTACAACCACTTATACATCATCAGCTATATCGGCCAGCCCGGTAACCTTAACACTCACAACCAGCGGAGGCTCATGCGGAACCGCATCGGACAGTAAACAATTAACAGTAAATACAGTGCCTGTTTCCGGCACCCTGACCCCCACTCCGGCAGCAGGAGCAGTTTGCTCAGGGACAACTGTATCAGCCACTGCCACTGCCGGAACAGGCGGAGCAGGAACAGTAGCGGATGTATTACAATACCGTTTCGATGGAAATTCATGGACAGCTTACACTTCAGGCTCCAGCATCAGCACCGGTACTCATTCATCCGTGGAAATTAAAACATACCGTACTGCAACCGGATCGGGATGTACAACATCAACACCGGTTGTTGTAAGCTGGACAGTGAATCCATTGCCTGTGGCTGCAGGGTCTGTTACAGGTGCATCTGCCGTTACTCAGGGAGATATAGATGAACCCTACTCTGTTGGCACTATCAGCTACGCTACCAGTTATGCATGGTCCTATACAGGGACTGGTGTTACCATAAATGGTACGGGCACCGATGTGACTCTTGACTTCTCATTATCAGCAACCAGTGGACTTCTAATAGTAAAAGGTGAAAATAGCTGTGGTTTTGGGACTGAAACACAGCTTGAAATCACTGTCGGAGTTTTTATTGCTGCACCTACAGTTTACACAGTCAGTGGATCAGGCTCCTATTGCGAGAACACTACTGGCTTATCGGTATCGCTGGATAATTCCGAAACGGGTGTCACTTATGAATTGTGGATGGATGGCAGTCAAACATACATCACCTTACCAGGCAACACCGGATCTTCAATCAGCTTCGACGACCTCACGGCAGGAACTTACACCATTAAAGGAACAAATGGAGGAGGCTCAACTACCATGGACGGCAGCGCCATTATTACTGAAATCCCGGCTCCCACTGTATATCCCGGCCCTGCAATTGACATTGCAACAATAAATGTTGCATATGACTTCCCCACAGCCACTGCAACCAATTACGGATCGTTATTATGGACTAAAACAGGAGGTACTGCAGATGGCACATTAACAGGAGAAACAACTATGCATCCTGTATTTACCGCCACAAATTCAGGTGAAGCTAATTTTACATTAACAGTTTATGGTAATTTAGGCTGTGATGATGTTGCGGATAATATAACCGTTTTATTCTTTGATCCACAAACCCCTATAACATGGGTGGGTGAAACTTCCGACTGGGGTTATTACGCTAACTGGACACCTCAGGGTGTTCCAGGGAACATTACCAATGTTACTATTGTTGTTGTTGGAACAGGAAAACTTTACCCAACTATCACCAGCCCTGCATCCTGTAAAGATATTACCATCGAATCAGGGGCTTCTTTGATAGATAATGGTTATTTGTCAGTTTTTGGTTCTACTGCTGTTAAGCGCTATATCACCGGTGGAGAATGGCACTTAATTTCTTCGCCGGTAACAGGTGCTGTATCAGGTATGTTTACTGATAAATACTTACAGAATCATACTGAATCTACAAATCAATATACCGATATTATTCCAACAACAATAGCACTTACACCGGTGCAAGGTTTCGCGTTGTATGATGAATCCGGATTCGAAGCGGTTTTTAGTGGAAGTAATGCAGCTATAAATACAGGCCCAAAGAGCTTTAGCACAACCAAGTCCGCTTCGCCTGGCGAAGGCTGGAATCTGGTAGGAAATCCATATCCTTCTTCCATCGATTGGTCAGCAGCATCTGGATGGACCAAAACAAATGTTAACAATGCGACATATATCCATGTTAATTTTGAGACCTGGGCTTCTTTTGTTGGTGGAATAGGTAATAACGGAGGCTCCAGATATATTGCTCCTTGCCAGGGATTTTTTGTTGAGGCCACAAATGCAGGAACATTGGGCATGACAAATGCCGTAAGGGTTAACAATCCTACTGTTTTCTATAAAAACTCTGATGAGGATGTAAGTGACTTTGTGAGATTACAAGTTACGGGCAATGGATATACCGATGAAACTGTCGTAAGGTTCCTTAACGAAGCCACCCCTGCATTCGATGGCAACTATGATGCACATAAACTATTTGGCGATGTGCCTGAAGCTGCTCAAATCTATTCGTTGGGAAGTACTCCTCTGGCAATTAACAGCCTGCCCGTAACCAGTATAGTTCCTGTTGGTCTGCTTGCAGGTGTAAGCGGAACATATACTATCGCCGCCACAGAAATCAACAACCTTCAATACGTTACTCTCGAAGATTCTAAAACCGGTATCTTCACGGAGCTGGCAAAAAGCGGATACACTTTCAACTTTGAAGCAGGCGAAAACGAACAACGCTTCAATCTACATTTCAGTGCGCTTTCAGTTGATGAAACAACAATTGATCCTGCTAACATTTACAGTTATCAAAAAGCCGTTTATATCGATCTGAAAAATCAACAGGCAAGCGAAATATTTATTTACAACCAGGCAGGCCAATTAGTAACAACGGTTCAGGCCTCAAGGGGGCTTAACAGGGTGGATCTTTCTCAAGAAGGAATATACGTGGTAAAGGTGGTAAATAACAAGGTTATCTTTAACAAGAAAGTTTGGATTGAATAATAGCTAAGTTCATAAAGCTGAACGTTATACTATTGAATTTCAGTATGATTGAATTATAAAAAGGGTAAGTTATTTTAAATGACTCTCTAAGTCAAAGTTTCGGTAACATAAATTAATAATAACAAACAGAAAATAGCATAAATATGAATTTTAAAATAATTGTTATAGCTGCCTTGCTAATAATAGCACCATTGATCATGCTGGCTCAAACCCCTCCGCATCCTAATGGAGGTCTGGCACCAACTGGCACCAACGGCCCTGTTGGAGGCGGGGCACCTGTCGCAAACGGTACATTTATCCTGTTTGCCTTGGCTATTGCTTATGGCACAAGTAAATTTTACGGGCAGTATAAAGAAGAAAAGAAAGAAGTATAAAGCATTAATGACTAATCTGATAAGGCTTGCAGCGTCCAAAATGGGCGAAGCAGGTCTTTTTTTTGCCTCAATTGTGCTTGTAATCTTATTTGAGCAGTTCGGCCAATTTGGCTTGCAAGGCCTCACCCTGGAGGTTTCTGGCAATTATCTTACCATTTTTATCCAACAGCACATTGGCCGGGATTGACCTTACGCCATAAAGTTTACCGGCAGCATTTCCCCAGCGCTGAAGGTCCGAAACGTGGCTCCAGGTGAGTTTGTCTTCCTTTATAGCCTTTATCCATTTGGCTTTATCCTCATCAAACGAAACACCCAGCACATCAAAACCTTTTTTGCTGAATTCGTTGTAAGCCTTCACAACGTTCGGATTTTCGCCTCTGCATGGCCTGCACCACGAAGCCCAGAAATCAACAAGTAATACCTTGCCTTTGAATGATGATAGCTTTACCGGTTTCCCTGTGGTATCATTCATTGTAAAATCAGGAGCAGGTTGACCCACCGCTACAGTTTTCAGAATCGCAATTCGTTCTTTCAGCGAAACAACGTAGCCCGATTTGTTCAGGCAAGTATCAAAAGAAGCTGTAATGCTGTCCAGAGCCGGTAGTTCGTAGAGGTAAGCTTCACTTATCACCAGATAGGGAGATACCACCGATTTGGGATTTTTCTTAAGAAAGTCCCTGGTAAACCAGGTTTTCTCCTTTTCCAGAGCGTTGTAAGTGGAATCTATACGCGCCAATAATGCAGAGTCGCCAGCCTGTTTGGCTTGCATAAAGCTAACATAAAGATCATTCAACTTTGAATCCAGGGCATCGCTTTGCGCGGTATAGGATTTGAATAATTCCTGTGTTGGCCCGCCTTTTACAATTGATTTATCAAGACTGTCAGCATAGGCCGTAATGGTAAATTCTGCATTCTCGATAAAGAATGGAAGAATAGTCTCCGTCTGATCCAAAGTGAAGTAGCGCATTTCCGGAATAGCAACATTACCGGTAAAGCTGAATTTCCCGTCTTTAATTTCTGATGAGTCAGTCTTCACAAATTTGTCAAGTTCCCGTTTCTGAAGGAATATTTTTCCTTTGGCCGTGCCAGATATCGTACCGTTGATGGTGTAAAGATCATTCTTCTTGCTGGTGCAGGATGCAAGAATGGAAGCGAGAAGAAATAAATACAGAGTTTTTCGCATGTTCTGGTTTTCTTTAATTTGAAAGATGAAATTGACAAATAATGACCTGGTTTTTTGACGAACAAAAATATAACATTTCGTTCAGTGACTGCGGAAAGTTAGTTAAGAAAAAATTGCATATCAACTAAAAAACCAACTCTCGAAAACGACACTCCTGGCTAGCCCCTTTCTTTATTCTTTGAAAACATATACTGAGCTAAAAAGATAAATACCAGGGTGAAAATTGAGCTGAAAATTACACGCATCAAAGTCTGCCATAGCTCATAAAAACTGAATACATCTATAATATTTAGCACAAAATGGTGAATAAGAACCAGCAGAAAAGCATATGGAAAGAACCATTTGAAGCCCATATCCCGCATTGAAGGTTGACCTCCCACATCGTAGTCCGGTTTTTTACCAACCAGGTTGATGACAACCGGGCGCATGGCCGCCAGAAAAACTGTGGCAGAAGCATTAAGTCCGGGAGTGTTTGCAAACATATCCACTACCAGGCCTGTAACAAAACCAAGTAACAGCAAAAGCCATCCCGGGGTTTCGAATGGCAGCAATAGTATAAAAAGGATATAGATGTAAGGATTCAGAAAACCTAAAAAGTTAATCTTATTCAGCAGGAATACCTGTAAAATGACAAGCACAAGGAAGCGCAAGGTATTTTTCAAGATTATACTATTCATCCTGTATCGAATTTTCGAGTTTCACTTCTTCGTCCTTCATAAGGTTTTTAACGATGTAAACATAGTCGAGGTTGTTGAAATCCACGCTAAACCGGAATGGTATCACATAGAAATGATCACCCTGTTCCACTCTGAAGTCCAGAATATTGCCAACAAAAATACCGGCTGGGAAAATGTGCGAGAATCCGCTTGTAACAATAGTGTCCCCTTTTGCAATCTTAACATGGGCGGGTATATCGCTGAGGGTGCCTGTAGTAAAGTCTTTTCCCTCCCAGATAATAGTCCCCATCTGGTTATTCTTTTTGATACGCCCGCTTATTTTGGTGTGCTTATTCAACACTGACATTACCCAGCAAAAGTTATCGGATACACTCACCACGGTACCAACAATTCCATTGGAAGTAATAACTGCCATATCTTTATCAATTCCCTGCTTACGGCCTTTATTGAGCATAATATAATTGTTACGCTTATTCACTGAGTTATGGATAACTTTGGCTGCAATGTATGTATAACGCAGCTTGTAAATGGTGTCATTCACATAAAAGGAATTAGTGTCGGCAAGCAGGAAAGAGAGCCGTGTAGCTTTGCGCAGGCGTGCATTTTCCGCAGATAAAATATAATTTGTTTTCCGCAGCGAAAGATAATCCGTCACATTATCGAAAGCCGAATATACTGCCCCGGTTATATGGTTGCTGGTATTAAGAATAGAAGCCCGCTGGTAATAGGTAGAATTGGCAATGAGGATAAATGAGAATACCTCAAGCAACAGGAACAATAGAAAAAAATGGTACCTGATAATGAAAGTAATGAGGTTGCGCATGCCGCTGTATTTGCCTGCTTACTTGATTAAGAAAGTGAATTTGTCGAAATTCTTAAGTGCAATACCTGTTCCGCGTGCTACAGCCCTCAGTGGATCTTCGGCCACATGCACCGGAAGTTTGGTTTTAAGATGCAAACGCTTGTCAAGGCCACGCAACATGGAACCTCCGCCAGCCAGGTAAATCCCTGTGCGGAAAATATCAGCCGAAAGCTCAGGTGGTGTATTCTCCAGAGCATTCAGCACAGCTGCTTCAATTTTCGAAATTGACTTATCAAGACAATGGGCTATTTCGGAATAGTTCACATAAATTTCTTTTGGAATGCCTGTGAGCATATCGCGGCCATGCACCGGGTAATCAGGCGGAGGATTGTCGATTTCGGTCATGGCAGCACCAACTTCAATTTTTATAACTTCTGAAGTGCGCTCACCAATATTGATGTTATGCTGCTTGCGCATATATTCTTCTATGTCGGAGTTGAAGTCGTCGCCGGCAATGCGGATGGATTTGTTATTAACGATACCTCCCAGTGCGATAACAGCAATTTCGCTGGTTCCGCCGCCGATATCAATAATCATGTTGCCTGTTGGTTCAAGAACGTCTATGCCTATACCGATAGCGGCAGCCATAGGTTCGTGAATAAGGCGTACTTCCTTTGCTCCGGCCTGTTCGGCTGAATCCTTAACGGCACGTTCTTCCACTTCGGTAATACCCGAAGGTATGCAAATAACCATCTTTAATGCTGGTGGGAATAAGCTTTTCCCAGTACCAATCATCTTGATAAATTCCCGGATCATGTATTCTGCCGATTGGAAATCAGCAATAACACCATCGCGCAAAGGGCGGATAGTTTTAATGTTTTCATGCGTTTTACCATGCATCATCATAGCTTTCTTGCCTACTGCCAGTACTTTGCCGGTATTTCGCTCGATAGCTATGATGGAAGGTTCATCCACCACTACTTTGTCGTTATATATGATGATGGTGTTGGCAGTGCCAAGGTCCATCGCAATTTCTTTGGTAAGGAAGGAGAAAAGTCCCATCAGATTATATTCCTTTTACAGTGTTGGTTTATTCAATGTTTAAAATGCCGGATACCGGTAAAAACCATACTCATGTTATTATTATCGCAGTATGTTACAGAATCATTGTCCTTTACTGAACCACCTGGCTGAATTACCGCTGTTATTCCGGCTTTGCATGCTATTTCCACCGAGTCGGCAAATGGAAAAAAAGCATCAGAAGCCATAACAGCACCGTGCAGGTCGAAACCAAATTCACCGGCTTTGGTAATAGCCTGTTTCAAGGCATCAACGCGGGACGTTTGCCCTACGCCGCAGCCAATCAACTGCTGGTTTTTTACCAGGACGATCGCATTTGATTTGGTATGCTTCACAATCTTATTGGCGAAAAGGAGATCTTTAATTTCATTTTCGTCTGCTACTCTTAGTGTGACATTATGTAGGTCTGCCGCCGATTCAGTGCGGCTGTCCTTATCTTGCTCAATTACGCCGTTGAGTAACGATTTAAATTGTTTAGCCTGAAAATCAAATGATTTCTTGCGCAAAATTATTCTATTTTTCCTTGATTGAAGTAGTTCACGAGCTTTTTTTTCATAATCCGGGGCAAGAATAATTTCAAAAAATAATTTATTGATCTCTATTGCAGTAAGTTCGTCCACAATGGTGTTGGTAATCAGCACTCCGCCGAATGCTGATACCGGGTCGCCAGCCAAAGCCTCGTTCCATGCTTGCAGGAGATTTAACCGGCTGGCAAGTCCACATGCGTTAGTGTGTTTGAGTATTGCAAAGGTTGGAACACTAAATTCATTTATGAGGGCAATGCCGGCATCAAGATCAACCAGGTTGTTGTATGATAATGCTTTCCCATGCAACTGATCAAATACTTTGCTACTTTCGCCATAGAAAACGCTCTGCTGGTGAGGATTCTCACCGTATCGGAGTACCTGCCCGCCTTGTTCGCTCTGTTTAAAAGAGTCTATTCTGCCATCAGAATTGAAATAATTAAATATAGCTGTGTCATAATGCGATGAGACGTTGAATGCCTGAGCTGCAAGATGCCTTCGATCAGCAAGGGTTGTAATACCATCCTTTTCGTCAAGTAGTTTGATAAGATTATCGTACTGCGTGGATGATGCAATGATAACAACATCTGAAAAGTTTTTAGCTGCGGCACGGATGAGCGAAATTCCACCAATATCTATTTTCTCGATAACGGCTTCATCGTCCGCACCTGAAGCAAGCGTAGCCTCAAAAGGATAGAGGTCAACTATTACCAGGTCGATGGGTGGGATGTTATATTCCTCAAGCTGCTTTGTATCCTCAGGGTTGTCGCGGCGGTATAGTATCCCGCCAAAGATAGATGGATGAAGCGTCTTAACACGTCCGCCAAAAACAGAAGGATAACTGGTTAATGATTCAACCGTAGTAGCAGGAATTCCAAGCGATTTGATAAAGTCGTATGTGCCACCAGTGGAGTAGAGTTTAATTCCCAGTTCATGAAGTTTTTGGACGATACTATCCACCCTGTCCTTGTAATAGACTGAAATAAGTGCAGAACGAATTTGTTTTGGCTTGTCCATAAGGATTCGATGCAAAATGCATCATTCTGCAAGTTTATTAAAAATTGTAGCACAATCCCAGCTAAAAGATGCTTTTTGTGAAATTTTGGCATAACTTTACAATTCTATTGGTTTCAGTTAGTATCCGGATATTACCTTTGAGCGTCTAAAGAGAATGTTTTAATAAAATTTACAGCAGGACCACCATGATATTATTTCTCAGACTTTTCCGCGAAAGTTACCTGTTTGCTCTGAGGGCTATAATAGCGAACAAAGTGCGCACATTCCTTTCCCTTCTGGGAATTACTATAGGAATATTTTCCATTATATCGGTGTTTACAGTATTCGATTCTATTGAAACATCCATTCGCAATAGTATTGAAACCCTGGGCAGCAATGTGTTGTTTGTCCAAAAATGGCCCTGGTCTTTTGGTGGTGGTGATTATCCCTGGTGGAAATACATGAAACGGCCGGAAACACGTTTCAATGAGTTGGAAGAAATTCAGAAAAAGAGCACAGCTTCCGATGCTAGTACCTATTACGTTGGAACAAGCAGGAATATAAAGTTTGAAGGAAAAACACTTCAAGATGCCACAATTGTTGCTGTTTCGCACGACTATAACCTTGTGATGCCTATCGAATTGTCTTCAGGCCGGTATTTTAGCCAGAACGAATCACAGGGTGGCCGGGCTGTAGCAGTTGTTGGCAGTGATGTTGCCAACAACCTGATAGGCTTAAATGCAGAGCCTCTCGGAAAACGCATTACGGTCTTCGGAATAAAAGTAGAAATAATCGGGGTTTTCAAAAAAGAGGGGAACACCATTGGCGATTCAAATGATAATTGGGTAATGTTGCCTGTCAATTTCGGGCGGAATTACATTGACCTGAATTCCGAAAACATCGGTTCAGCCATCGTAGTAAAAGCAAGAAAGGGAGTGAGCAATGATGAACTCCGCGATGAGCTCACCGGTATAATGCGCTCTGTGCGGAAACTAAAACCTGCTGCAGAAGATAATTTTGCTATAAACGAAACCAGTATTATCACAAAGGGCTTCGACAGCCTTTTTAGCGTAATAGCTATTGTTGGTTGGATAATCGGTGGATTTTCACTGCTGGTAGGTGGCTTTGGTATTGCCAACATAATGTTCGTTTCAGTAAAAGAGCGCACCGCCATCATTGGAATTCAAAAATCCCTTGGCGCTAAGAATTCGTTCATTCTTTTCCAGTTTCTGTTTGAAGCGGTTTTCTTGTCAGTTCTTGGCGGGATAACCGGGTTACTACTTGTTTACATTGGCACTCTCATAGTGTCCTATGGCTTTGAAATGACACTTGACTTAACTACCGGCAATATTATGCTTGGGGTGATGGTTTCTGCAACCATTGGCCTCGTTTCAGGCATAATTCCGTCTTTGTCGGCTTCACGGCTTAACCCTGTAGATGCTATGAGATCCAATGGTTAACCAGGTTGCTGGCATCCATATTCAATGATAAACAATTTTGGGAACGCCGCCGAACGGCAGGATTTTTTTGTATAACAGCCTCACGTAACCTTGTTTTTCTCGCTTCAGATCGCAATTATCATGGTGTTCTAATTTGCGACTCCTACAAAAATATGCAATTCATGTGTTGCCTCTTTAAGGAATTAAGATAATTTAGCCAGCAAAAACGAAATAAAATGTTTTTAAGGAAATTGATAATCTGGACAATCATATCAGCACTCTTTTGCAATGGGTCAATTGCCCAGGTTGTTATTAATGAAGGGAGTAACAGGAATTATTCAAGCATAGCCGACGAGGATGGTGATTATCCGGATTGGGTTGAATTGTACAATGCAGGTCCGGATACCGTTAGTCTCTTTAATTATTCCATAAGTGACAAATCGGATAATCCTGCCAAATGGGTTTTCCCGAATACAAAACTATCGCCTGGGCAATTTAAAACTATTTTTTGCAGCGGGAAAGACCGGGCTCCAATTTCAGGATTTTTGAATGTAATAAATACCGGAACATTTACACCTGTTGTTGGATGGAATACGCACTCTTTCTCCACACCATTCTATTGGGATGGAATTTCAAATATTTTAGTTAACACCTGTTCCTACAATTCCAACGGATACACATCAAACTCGGTTTTTAATCAAACAAGTACTCCATTTCTATCTACAGTTTTTACGTTTCAGGATGGAAGTTCTGCATCGTGCTTCCAAAGTTATGGAACTGCCGTTTATCAAAGGCCAAACATGAAGTTGAATGGGTTTATCATTGGCACCGGTACTGTTCAGAATTCACCAACAGATTATCCCGCGCCTTATGGCAACTGGTATTGGAGTGCGAAAAACCAGATGCTTATTCGAGCCTCAGAACTCACCGATGCTGGTTTGACGGCGGGCTATATTTCGAATATTGCTTTTAGTGTAGCTGGTACCGATCCAAATACAGTTTACGATTACATCGATATTAGCATGAAACAGGTTTCGGCAAATGCTGTTTCTTCACATTTTGAAACTGTTGATCCTAATAACAACCTTCACACTAACTTTAAGATTTCAAAATCAGGTGAAACAATCTATTTGTATTCGCCTTCCCAGGTATTACTGAGTAGTTTGTTTGTCAATTGCAACAGCCCCAACAACAGCAGAGGCTCGTTTCCAGATTCTTCATCTGATATTTTTTTATTTCGCGAAGCAACACCTTCAGCTACCAACAACCAGTCCAATACATATAACGGCTATCTGTACCCTCCTGTTTTTTCGGTACAATCCGGTTTATATGACGCTCCTTTCAGCGTAAGTATTATTAACCCGAACGGAGGGTCTTCTATTATCAAATACACAACTGATGGAAGCGACCCTACATCATTTTCTTTAACCTATAATGGCACTCCTGTCAATATTTATTATTCAACTGTATTAAAAGCAATTGCCATTACTGCAGGTGTTTTGCCAAGCCCTTTCAAGGTTTCTTCCTATCTGCTTGGCGTTAATCATGTAACACCAATATTATCATTGATTACAGACAATGTAAACCTCTATGGAGGAACCGGAATTTTTGATAATTGGACATTTGATTGGCAGAAACCTGCTTATGTAGAATACTTCGATTCCACACAACAGCTTGTGTTCTCACAAAATACTGGAATGCAAATAGACGGAGGCGCAGGGGGCAGCCGTCAGAATCCTCAGCATTCCTTTCGGCTGGAATTAGATAATAGTGTTCTGGGCGATGGCCCGGTAAATTATAAAATGATTCCAAACAGGCCGGACAGGACAAAGTACAGCACATTTTATTTAAGAAACGGGAGCAATCAATACCTTGTATTTCCACACAAAGATGCTACCCAGGTAACCGCAATGGGAGGAGGAACAAAAAACTATTATTCCGCCTGGCGTCCTACTACTGTTTATATTAACGGATCCTACTTTGGGCTTTATGAATTGCGCGAAAAATTCGACACCGAATATTTCAAAACTTTAGAAGGCGCCAACACAGACAGTATCGACATTTTATCCCAGAGCTACTGGTATGGTGGCATTCTGCGCCCGGTTGCAGGCTCAGTAGATTCATTCTGGAGCTCATATGCGGTATTTAAAGAATTAAACACTTCTGACACAGATTATTGGAATTTGGCAGACAAATATTTCGATATGGCCTGGTACACAGATTATATCATCGGCGAATCGTGGATGGGAAATAATGACTGGCCAGGCAATAATATTAAAATTTACCGCTCTGATAAAACAAACTACAAGTGGCGGTTTTGTCTTGTTGACATGGAACTCGCCATGCTTCCGAATGGATGGACAGATTGTTATTTTGATCATATTCAATATATGCTGAGCGCAGATCCCTCGAACCCATACATAAATATCTGGTTGAAAGGTATTCAAAACGAAAGGTTTCGGAATTATTTCATCAACCGTTATGCTGATATCATGAATACATCCTACAACAACAATCGCATTTCTGCTGTTGAAAATAACATGTTCAATCAGACTGTAATCGAGATGCAAAATGAATATGCGCGTTGGGGTGATCCCAATAATATTCCTCAGCAGATGAATAATTTTTATAATAATCATCTTCTTTTCGCATCCCAGCTTTCGGAAAGGAATACACAGGTGAGAAATCATATTCAGTCTAATTTTGCTTTGCCCAACCAGGTAGATATCACATTAAATGTTATCCCGGCAGATGGAGGAAAAATACAGATCAGTACTGTTACGCCCGACACCTATCCCTGGCAGGGAGTATATTTTAACGGACTTCCTGTCAAAATTGTGGCACTGCCTAACGATGGTTATAAATTTCTCCATTGGGAAAACAACCTTGTGATTGATGACACGTTGAATTACACTTTTAATGACACCTTGAATACCAGTGCCACAAACTTTACAGCGCACTTTGCAGATTTTACTTCTGTCGGATCTTATAATAAGTCATCAGGCTTTGCATTGTTCCCCAACCCCGCTAAAAACAATTTATATGTGATCAATAACAATCAGGTTAATTCATCAAATTTGTCGTTTCAGGTTTGCGATCTGAATGGACGAATTATGAAAAATGGCACACTTTCGGGGCTAAACAAAGAATCGGTGATAGACGTTAATTCAATGCCTCCATCTGTTTACCTTTTGAGGATATTTGATACTGATGGGACAATCGAAAAGTTTCGTTTTATTAAAATACAGGAATAGAAAAGTTGAAACCGGGCAGTTAAACCAGCCTCTTTTAGCCAAATTACGAAGGAGTGCTAATTATCAATTGTGGCTAAAAAGCTTCTCCCGAGGGGATTTATTACCTTTTAAATATTTAACAATATCTTAATCAAGCTTCTTTCTATCCTTGTCATCCAGCCTGAAGAAAAATTAATCCTATTCGGGTCATAATTTTAATTTGAATAGAATTCCATTCAAATTATCCGGGATAATTTATACCTTTACAACAAACTGTGATAGTGGAAAAACGCTGGGCTATAAAGGAAAGAGGTAAAAGCGAAACCGTAGAAAGGTTGGCTGCGGAACTCGGCATTGAGCAGGAGATCGCCAACCTGCTGGCGCAACGCGGAGTGAATACCTATGATGAAGCACGTGCGTTTTTCCGCCCGGAATTAACGCAATTGCACGACCCCTTTCTGCTCAATGACATGGATAAGGCCATCGACCGGATCCTCTTCGCAAAAGACAATCAGGAAAAAATCCTTGTTTTCGGCGATTATGATGTGGATGGCACAACGGCTGTAGCACTTGTTTATACCTTTTTACAAAATCAAGGATTTGACGCTCTCGACTTTTATATCCCCGACAGATACAATGAGGGCTACGGTGTTTCCATGGCAGGAATCGATTTTGCTGCTGCCAACAACTTCAAGTTAATTATCGCCCTTGATTGTGGGATAAAGGATGTGGAAAAAGTGGCGTATGCCAAATCAATTGGTGTTGATTTCATTATATGCGACCATCACCGGCCAGGCGAACATCTGCCTGAGGCTATTGCTGTACTCGATCCTAAAAGGCTGGATTCCACGTATCCATACAACGAACTTTCGGGCTGCGGGCTTGGATTCAAGCTAATTCAGGCTTATGCCCAGCGGAATAATATCCCATTTGAAGAATTGCATTCCTATCTCGACCTGGTGGTTGTTAGCATCGCATCGGATATTGTTCCTATAACAGGCGAAAACCGAATCCTTGCATATTTTGGGCTTCAGCTAATAAATCAAACCCCAAGAGCGGGCTTCGAAGCAATATTACGTTACAGCAATATCAACCGCCGCGACCTGACAGGAAAGGATCCTGCTGAAGGTATCTTTAACCGCGAACTCACAATTTCCGACCTTGTTTTCCTGGTAGGACCACGCATCAATGCCGCCGGGCGTATTGAAAGCGGGCGTAATTCTGTAATTCTGCTTATCAGCCCTGATATTGAACATGCTCTGAGTTTAGCACAGCAGATCAACGAATTTAATACTACACGCCGCGATCTGGATTCATCTATCACACAACAGGCGCTGGAGATGATTATTGAAGATAATGAAATGCTTCACGCTAAATCAACAGTTGTTTACAACCCTGAATGGCACAAAGGAGTTATCGGTATTGTGGCTTCCCGGCTGACTGAAACTTATTACCGCCCTACTATTGTACTCACACAATCCAATGGGCTGATTACGGGATCGGCACGGTCTATTAAGGATTTTGATATTTATGATGCGATTGATGCCTGTAGCGACGTGCTTGAACATTTCGGAGGGCATAAGTATGCCGCCGGCTTATCTTTGAAACCCGAAAATTTCGAAAAATTCAAATTACGTTTTGAGCAAAAAGTGTCTGAGACCATTGAGGATTATATGCTTATTCCCGAAGTTGAGATTGATATGGAGATCAATCTAGATAAGATAAATTTGAAATTCCTAAGAATACTAAAGCAATTTGCACCTTTCGGGCCTGAAAATATGGCACCGGTATTTCTTACACAAGGGATATTAGATGCAGGCCATGCACGTATTGTAGGTAAGAATCATATCAAACTTAGTGTTTACCAAAGCGATGTGCGCTGTAACCCCTTTCCTGCAATAGCTTTTCAGTTAGGTGATCATTTTCGCGCCATCGAAAGTAACACACCAATGGATATTTGTTACCACATCGAGGAAAATGAGTGGAACGGAATCAAGACCATTCAGCTAAATATTAAAGATATTAAAGCAAGGCTTGATCCACAGCAAGTAGATTAATTAAGTAGTGATTTAGGTTTAACATTTGGAGTGGCATTAGTTATAAGTGTCAGGCCCAATTTCTTGTCAAAACCTATAGCATTGGACTTTTTTCTTCATTCTTATCAACGCTTGTTATGGGTTGTTGCTGCGATTTACAACACCTAAAACTGAGAATCGATCGGAAATGCCTATTTTTGTACAAATTTTAAATCTAAAACAAAATATCATGTCAGTATTAGTTGGTAAAAAAGCGCCTCATTTTGAGGCCGATGCAGTTGTTAACGGTGGCGAATTCGTTGAAAAATTCTCCCTTGCACAGTATATAGGCAAGAAACATGTAATTTTCTTTTTTTATCCTTTGGATTTTACATTTGTCTGCCCAACGGAAATCATCGCTTTCCAGGAAAAACTCAGCGAATTTGAGAAACGTAATGTGGCCGTTGTTGGCTGCTCAGTTGATTCAAAACATTCCCATTGGGCATGGCTGAACACAGAAAAAAACAAAGGCGGGATCAAGGGAATCACATTTCCGCTCGTTGCCGATCTTTCGAAGACGATTGCGGAAAATTATGATGTTCTCGCCGGCGAATATGTATATGACGAGGACAAAGACGAGATGGAATTCACAGGAGACCCCATTGCTTACCGTGGTCTTTTCCTTATTGACAAGCAAGGGATTGTTCGCCACCAGGTAGTGAATGATTTGCCTCTTGGGCGAAGCGTGGACGAAGCAATCCGTATGGTGGATGCTCTTCAGTTTTATGAGGAAAATGGCGAAGTTTGCCCGGCCAACTGGCATAAAGGCGATGAAGGCATGAAAGACACACACGACGGTGTGGCAGATTACCTGAGCAAACACTAAATTTACATTGCATAAAAAAACCTGCTGGAATGAGCAGGTTTTTTTATGCTTGAATTTTCACGGAAAATCATTCCATCTTCTTTGCCTGATTCCAGTAAACATCCATTTCAGCAAGCGTCATTTCCCGTAATGATTTACCCAACTTTTGTGCTTCCTGCTCCAGATATTTGAACCTGCGGATAAATTTCTTGTTCGTACGCTCGAGAGCATCTTCAGGATTCACATCAATAAAGCGGGCATAATTGATTAACGAAAAAAGCACATCACCAAACTCGTCTTCCAGTTTTTCCTTCGAGCCTCCGTTTACTGCCTCGTGGCGGAATTCGCCAATTTCCTCTTCAACCTTTTCCCACACCTGGTCGCGGTTTTCCCAATCAAAGCCTGCGCCACGAACCTTCTCCTGAATCCGGTAAGCTTTTACCATAGCAGGCAAAGAGAGTGGAACTCCAGACAGAACCGAGGCATGGCCTTCCTCCATTTTTATTCTTTCCCAGTTGTTTTTTACATCTTCAGCATCCGCCACCTCCACATCACCATATATATGAGGATGACGGCGTACTAATTTTTCGTTAATTCCGTTTAATACATCTGCCATATCAAATGCTCCTTTTTCGGAGCCAATCCTGGCATAAAAAACGATATGAAGCATAAGATCCCCAAGTTCCTTGCTTATTCCATCCATATCCTTGTCAAGGATGGCATCAGAAAGTTCGTAGGTTTCTTCAATGGTGAGGTATCTGAGGCTTTCAAGAGTTTGGCTTTTATCCCAGGGGCATTGGGCACGCAATTCATCCATAATGGTAAGCAAACGGGTAAATGCAGCAATTTTACGATCCATAGTATTCATTTCGAACAAAGGTAGTTATTTAGTGGCTGCTCTAAAACAACCTAATTCTAAAATGATTTAGATTTGACTAAAGCCTCCAACATTAGCATACAAGAAATTGTAAATTTGTCGTTCCAAAAATATATACTGCCAAAGAGCATTCGACAACAGATGCATTTATACCTGACAAAACAAAAACATCATGCATCAGGCTCTTATAAGTGCTTTGATTGGTTTAAAATTATAATTCTGGTAACTGCATTTTATAATGCATCGCCTGCCAAGGCTCAATTCTTACATAAACTAAACACATCCAACCTTCTTCTTGAAGGCCGCACCAACTATGGTTTTCTGATAAACCACCACCTGGAGATGCAGGTTTTCAACGCGCATTTCATGTCTTTTGAAGTTAACCTGGGTGGCGAAACCTATGGTAAGAAACGCTGGGAAGCAATGTATGCCTATCCGATTGTGGGTATCAGCTATTGGTATTCTAATCTTGGCAATTCTGAATTTATCGGTCGGGCAAATGCCCTGTTTCCTTATATCAATTTTCCTCTTACCCGCCGCGAAAAGTACGAGTTCAACTTCAGGCTTGGTGGAGGACTGGGATACCTTACAAAACACTTCGACAGGTTGACAAATTATAAATATCTGGCTATCGGTTCCCATATGAATGCTGCTATCAATCTGATGTTTGAAATACGTTGCAGGCCTACACCACGCACCCAGGTATCGGCAGGTATCGCCATGATGCATTTTTCCAACGGCTCGCTTAAAACACCAAATTATGGTATTAACATACCATCTGCCAGCCTTTCCATTGCATACCACCTTACAAAAGCAAATGCGACTGTCAACCATAAAATGCTGCCTGACTTAACTAAGTTTGAATTTGACGGACGCAAAAATGTAGACCTCGACATGGTTGGTGCTTTTGGCATGAAGGATATTTCGGAGTACGGGAATCGTTATTATGTTTATACCCTTTCCGGAAATGTATTTAAGACAGTGAGCTACAAGAGTAAAGTGGGCATTGGTTTCGATCTGTTTTACGATAAATCGGACTTGCGTAAGGCAGAATTGGAACAGATATTCATTACCCGGAATAGCCAGATCCTTAAACCAGGCGCCAACCTGGGCTATCAGCTGAACCTATCGCGCACTTCATTCGTTTTCAACCTGGGGTTCTACCTAGGAGGAATGATGGCACATTTAGGTACTTCGTACTACAAAGTTGGTATGAGGGTGATGCTTTCGCGTAATGTTTTTGCCAGCCTGATGTTAAAAACCCATTTTGCCCGTGCTGATTACATAGGCTTGGGCTTAGGCTATAAACTAAATCTAATATATTATTGATTCCTATGCCAAAGAAAATACGTGACTTAAATTCATATTTTCAGGACTACATACGTCAGCGCCTCATTCCGGCCTTCCTTCTTCTATTAATTGCTTTGCTTTCTGCATCCTGTGGCAAGGATAATATTTTCGACCTTTTCCAAAGCTCCGGCCCAACAGTGAAAGAGCAGCGCGACTTATCCGGATTTTTCGATAAAATAAGCATGTATAATAATGTGAACCTGGTGCTTTCGCAAGGAACAAATACCAGCATCTCGGTAGAAGGAGGCGGAAACCTTTTGTCTGACATAACCACGGAAATTGGCACTGACAGTACGCTAACCATACGCAACAACAATAGATACAACTGGGTCCGCAACTATGATAAAGAGATCACTGTTTACCTGCAGGTTAACCAGCTCCGGAAAATCCGATACGAATCAACCGGGGACATAACTACAATTGATACAATACATCAGGACTCTCTGCGCATTGATGCATGGGGAGGATCAGGTACTATCAGGATGACCATAGATTGTGGCACTGCATGGCTCATAATGCAATACGGCTCAATGGATTTTGACATCAGTGGCCGCTGTGGTGTCACTTACATATTCACCGACAGCTATGGACCGTTTCACTGCCTTGGGCTGCATTCCTACAATACATTTATCGAAAATGGCGGCACCAACGATTGCTATGTAAACGCTATCGATCGCATTGATGCTAATATCATTTCACAGGGGAATATTTATTATTCCGGAAATCCTCCTATCATAAACACCAGTATTACTGGCACAGGGCAATTGATACATCTTAATTAGAGAGAATATTAGATGTTTTGACCTCTGGCTCTAACTCCCTATATATTCTTTCAGGAGCCAAGTATTAACATTTTCCGGGACTAAGTGTAATGGGGGCTTAAGTACTTGGGAGGTTTTACATTCTAAAATTGAAAGATCACCCTGATTATCAGAAAAATGCCAAAAACAGCAAGCAGTATTCCAACAATTCGGTTGATAAGAATAAGCAGTTTCGGGTTAAGATAATGTTTTATCCTGTTGGCTATTACTACTTTGAGCACATCGGTGCCAAAGATTGTAGTGAGGGTGCCGACAAAAAAAGAGATTACTTCCTGTTTGTCAGCGCCATAGTTAGAACCAATTCCCACCATTACCGAAATCCAGAAGAACCATACAAAAGGGTTCATAATATTCAGGAAATATCCTTTAGCCAGATAAGTGAATGAACCTGGGATTTTTACTTCAATGAGGTTATTGTTTTCGTCGATGTGAACTTTACGAATGAATGTATAAATGCCAAAAAGGATAAGGATAACCCCGCCGGTGATTCCGGCAAGAAGATAATTACGATCGTTACTCAATAACTGAACAGCGCCCATGTAAGTGAAAGCTACCAGCGTAATGTCGCTGCAAAAGATACCTAATGCAAGAAAGAAACCCGACTTAAGGCCACGGTGGATGCTTGTTTGAAGAAGCGCAAACAAAGCCGGGCCCAAAAGCATGGCCAATGTAAGTCCCAGAATTGCTCCTTCAAAAAATGGGTGCATATTAACGTAATCTATTGTTGTTTGCTCAGGAATTCTTCCCAGAGAACAAGCTTTTCATGCTTCAGTACACGGGGAAACTTATTTTGTCCGCCTTCCTTGCCCAGGAGGCGCATATAATCGTAAAATATGTTTATTGGAAGAACTTCGGCATACACATTTTTAATAGCCGCAATACGTTCAGTACGGTAATCGTCATTGAGCAATTTGAGATAACTGTCGATTTTCGTCTGGGCAACAACCGGATCAATTTTATCATTCGTGCCGAGAAACCATTTATGTGCAAACATTTGTTCCTCTTTATACCCTGCCACAGTAAATTCGCGTACCTCTATATTGAACTCTTCCTCAAGCATTTCCACTGCACGATTCATGTTTTCCTGACTCAGATGTTCACCGCAAAGGCTAAGGAAATGCTTTGTACGGCCTGTGATCACAATTTCAGAGAGCGATACGGACGTAAATTTAATAGTGTCGCCAATCAGGTAGCGCCAAGCTCCGGCATAGGATGAAATCAGCAATGCATATTCTTTGTTTTCACTAACCTGGTTAATGGTAAGCGCCTGAGCGTCGGGTTTAAGGTTGCCTTCCCAGTCGAAATTATCATCGTTAAAAGGAACAAATTCATAAAATAGCCCGTTATCCAGCACCAGTTGCATTGAATTGGTATCTGGCCGGCTTTGGAAAGCGATGAAACCTTCTGATGCCAGGTATGTCTCAATGTATGTTATTGGCTTGCCTAATAATTTCTCGAATCCTTTGGAATATGGTGTAAAAGAGACGCCACCATGTACATATATTGCAAGGTTAGGCCAAATATCATGAATGTTATTTACTTTATGGTATAAAATGATCTTTTCGAGCAGTATCTGCAGCCATGCCGGCACACCAACAATAACGCTTATGTCCCAGTTGTGTGCATTACGGACTATTTCATCAAGTTTTGTGGTCCAGTCGCGTTCCTTCGAAATACGTTTACCGGGTTTATAGAAGTGCTGAAACCAGAACGGGATATTACCTGTTGTGATGCCAGATAAGTCTCCTTCGTAATACGTTCCGTTAAACTGCAAATGGGTGCTCCCGCCGAGCATGAGAATACCTTTGTCGTAGGTTTCCATTGGCAGGTCGTATCTGGCCAGCGACAATATCTGCTTGATGCTAGTCTTTTTAATCGCCCGAAGCATATCGTAGGTAACAGGGATATATTTGCTAGCAGCCTCGGAAGTACCCGAGCTAAGAGCAAAATATTTTACCTGTGTTGGCCAGCACACGTAGGCTTCGCCATTAAGGGTGCGGTACCACCATTTTTTAAATATCGAATTATAATCGAAGAGCGGAACTTTGGCTTTGAAAGCCGACAGAATATCAGTCTGCTTCAGGATAGCCGTAAAACCGTATTCTTCGCCGAAAGCTGTAAATTGTGCCCTTCGGAGTAATTTCTTTAACATTTTTAGCTGAACCAAGTATGGATCCTGGGTGGTAAGGCTATCAAGGGTAATTTTGCTGCGTAATTCAATGGCATTCTTAATGATAGATCCAAGTATAGGCATAGTTAGGGAAAGTTTAATACAAAATCCGGGATAAAATTAACAAAATTATCCAGTTTTGTTGTTTGTTATTTCTTTTGAATAAGCAAACACAGCCACTGATAAGGTTTAGCGGCCTGATCGGCTTTAAGTTATAACTGAATTAAAAAAACAGCTTAGTATTGCCGGAGCTGCTGCTACTAAAAATATACAGATTATTTTATGGTATAGCCAAAAAAATATTATTTCAGCAATTCCTTATACCTGAAACAATAAATCATATGATCGTTCACCATGCCGGAAGCCTGCATAAATGCATAGCAAATGGTTGTGCCCACGAACTTAAAACCATGCTTTCTTAAATCCTTGCTCATGGCATCAGATTCTTTGGATGAAACAGGCATTTTTGACAGATCACACAAATTGTTTAAAATAGTTTTGCCTCCAGTAAACTGCCAGATATATGTATCAAAAGTCCCGAATTCCTTCTGCACCTTTAGAAAAGCCTGTGCATTACTTACAGAAGATCTGATTTTTAATTGGTTGCGAATTATTCCTGTGTCCTGCATCAGCTCCTGAATTTTTGCTTCACCAAAAGCAGCAACTTTCACAGGATCGAAACCAGCAAATGCCTTCCGGAATCCTTCGCGGCGATGAAGTATTGTTTTCCAACTAAGCCCTGCCTGAAAAGCATCCAGAAGCATGAATTCAAATACTTTTTGATCGTTGTGCAAAGGCAAGCCCCATTCATTGTTATGATATTCGATCATGAGCGGGTCGTTCGTTGGCCAGGGGCATGTGGTTGGCTTCTCCATTTGGATAGTCTTAACATTTATGTATTTCAACTCCCGGATCGTAAAATGCCGTGATTGATCCTCTATGAATAATTGTACAATTTATTTCACCGAATACTACCTGGTAGTTGATTCAGAGCTATCCATGCCATGAGTCCCATCCCTGTCTCCAGGCTACGTTCGTCAACGTCGAAAGCAGATGTGTGGAGGTTGGCAGTGATCCCTTCAGCTTCGTTGCGGGTTCCCAGCCTGTAAAAACAAGAAGGTATAATCTGTGAATAGTAGGCAAAATCTTCAGCTGTCATGCGTTGATCAAGTTCAACAACATTTTCGACCCCCAGATATTCAATAGCGAGTTCCTCTATTTGCTTTGTCGTTTCCACATCATTCACAAGAAAAGGATATCCCTTGGCAATATTTACATCGCAGCTTCCACCCATGCTATTCGCAATTCCCTGAGCAAGTGTGGTTATCTTATGATGCGCGGCAGCCCGCCAACTCTCGTCGAAAGTGCGGAGAGTTCCATCAATTTTAACAAAATCCGGAATAACATTTGTGCGTCCTTCGGCAATAAACCTGCCAAATGAAAGAACAGTAGGTACAGTGGCAAACGCGTTGCGACTAACCAGTTGCTGCATGGCTACAACAATATGGGAAGCAATAAGCACCGGATCTATGTTTTGTTCGGGTGTGGCACCATGCCCGCCTTTGCCATGAACTGTAAGGTACACTTCATCAGTTGAAGCCATGTAGCGGCCGGCTTTCAGGCCGATTTTCCCCACTTCAAGTCCGGGAAATACATGTTGGGCAAAAATACTTGCAGGAACAGGGTTTTCAAGAACTCCATCCTGAATCATGGCAAGTGCTCCACCAGGAAATTTCTCCTCCGAGGGTTGAAATATCATACGGATACTTCCTTCAAAAGATGATTTTAAATTACTGAGAATTCGTGCAGCACCAAGCATGCAAGCCATGTGAACATCGTGGCCACAAGCATGCATCACACCTGGATTTAGCGATTTGTATGCCGCGTCACTGGTTTCATTAATAGGCAGGGCATCCATGTCGGCCCGAAGGGCGATAGTGCGGCTTGCAGGATTACGACCTTCCAGTGTAGCAACAATACCGTTCCCCCCGACACCTGATTTAAATGGTATTCCATATTCCGCAAGTTTCACTGATATGAATGCCGCCGTTTTATGCTCCAAAGTCGACAGTTCCGGGTTCATGTGCAGATGGCGTCGCAGGCCAATCATTTCCGGTAGAAATTCGGCGGCTCTTTCTTTTACGGTTTGCAAAAGGATTTGGTGTGTATTATCCATCCGTTAAAATGCTTGGTTGCGAATGTACAAATATAGAAATTTTGAAAGAGAAATACATATCTGGCGTTTAGGCTACAGTTCCTTATTACACTTATAAAAGACCAATATATGTATCCGGAAATTCTTAACAAAGAACTGCAATAGTCAGCAATATGAGAAATATTAAGACTAGTCCTATAGCTAAATCTTAACAAAATTACGCCAGTAGCTTTGTTCGTTGTAATCGATAGTAACAACTGTTTTGTTGCAAAAAGACCAGGAGGATATCAGGCTTATTAGTTCTTGCCTAATCATTGCCAGGCTTTTTGATATCAACTCAGGTTGAAATCCTTTAATCCCAATATCAATAACCATTTCCATAACTATGATCCTGCCCAGCACCTTGCCAAGTTCCACCATTTTTCGCTGTGGAAGTTGAAGATTCAACTCGAAATTTATCATATCTTTTAATTTTTCTGCTGCTTTCTCAGTTAAAGGATAGTTCTTAAGGAACTGGTATAGGTTCGTTTCCTTTGCTTGTTTCATGCGTTTAACAACAGCTTCAGATATTTGGGCGTAAAGAATATCATTCGATCCCTCGAAAATTTGAAAAGGCCTGCTATCAACTATTGCCCTACCTGCAATATGGTTGAGTTTGTATCCTTTAGCTCCTACCAACTGAAATAAATGCTGTGCTGATTCCTGCATCAGGTCAGTAGCAACAGTTTTAACGGAATTAGCTTTCAGGCCATGATTCACGAGATCTACACCAATAGCGCCATTGTCGCTGCTGTGTGCACAAATAGCAGAAGTAATTGTGAATGCCGACTGTAGGCTGGCCAACCGATGCTGCACCTGGTCATAGCTGAACAGGCTTTTCGATCCTACAAAACGACTCTGGCAATGATGCAATGCTTCGTCAAGCATACGTTTTGTGAAACCCATAGCCATTGCCGGAATCTGCATCCTGCTCCTGTGAAGGCAATCCAGCAACATTGCAATACCAGTTGTATGAGGCTCCAGACGGTAAATTTTCGGTATTTTAACATCTATTTTATTCCTTCCATATGGAATCATATACAAACCCAGGTTTTTGAAATATTCTTCAACCACAATTCCCTGTCCGGCTTTATTGTTATTGCAAACAAAGAAATCAATATCGCGCATGAGATCACCACCGGAAGTTTCCTTGCGGGCGGTAAGCAGCCAGTAATCAGCCCAACCTGTTAATCCAGCCCAATGTTTGGTTCCTTTTAAGTGATAATAATCTTTCTCTTCTGTATATGAAGTTTGCATGTTCAGCGCATCGCTGCCATGGTTCGGCTCTGTAATCATCAGCCCGCCCATCTTTTTGTCTTCAACAAAATCTTTGAAAATAGATGCCTTGATTTCTTCGTTGGCATATTTTGCCACAGGCTGTAGAAATAAAGCCCAGTTTATCCCTAATGTGAGTCCAAGAGCCAGCGATTCGTACGATGCTGTAGATATAACATCAATTCCTTCATGAACATGTCCTCCCCTTCCTCCATATATGGCAGGAATAAAAGCGAGGAAAGGATCGGACGAAAGTATTTCACGGATCACATAAGGCGGTAATCCCCGCTCTGTACCCAGTAAATCAGAGTTTGTCCTTTGATGAAAAACTGTAGTCAGTTTATCATGGAAATTTTGCAGAAATTCCGAAAACGGTTGGTGAGGATCTGTCCCATTTACAACATTTCCAGCAATTTGACTTGTAAGCTCCATAGTACTATGTAATTCTAATTTATTGCAAGTGTTTTAACTGAAATGAGGAATTGCTTTTATTCCCAATGACAACCCTCTATCAGACCGGATTAATTATTAGTCCCGGATTAATTTGAATAACTCCATAACTAGCTAGTAAACAAATGGAATACGAAATTGTTTGAAACGGTTTGAAACGAACAATAGGTCAACCCTGCTGACCTCGCTACGTCGTGACAAATAAATTAAAAGCCATTGAGTTCCTTTACAAAGCAATAAAGAAAAAGTGTTGCAGCTTTATAACCATTATATACGGTATAGATATATAAGGATTACTTTCACCCGCAAACATTTCCTGCCACTTAATGATCAAATTGAAGGTTCTTTCCTACCTTTGGAATAGCAAATCCAAATCTGACTTAATTTGATTGATGGAACAACAGTCCGGTAATATTTTATAATATGCTAATTATCAATATATTACATACGATTCTTTCGATATCACATAGTGCTGAGAATCAACGTTTTGCGCCTTTGCGTCTTTATTCGCTGCGCTCATGAGAACGCTTCGCTAAGTTGCGAGAAATGAAAAGTTACCGGAGTATTTATGGAACAGAAGGACTATTTATTAAGGGAAATTGAGAAAATCGGATTTTTATTAA
>CAZEDO010000032.1:0-33710 GCA_964511085.1 uncultured Lentimicrobiaceae bacterium | reverse complement strand
TCACCCGCGACGACCGCGATCAGCGCTTCCATCAGCTATTGCTTGCAAAAAATGCTGAAGGATACGGCAACCTTGTCAAACTAAGTTCCCTGGGATTTACCGAAGGATTCTATTCCAAATACCCGCGTATTGATAAGGAACTGATCCTGAAATACCATAAAGGCCTTATTGCTACCACATGTTGCCTTGCCGGCGAAGTTCCACGTGCCATCATGAACCAGGGCGAAGCCAAAGGAGAGGAAGTATTCCGCTGGTGGCTGGACCTGTTCGGCCCTGATTATTATATTGAATTACAGCGCCACGGCATCCCGGAGCAGGAAAAAGTAAACAATGTGCTGATGGATTTTGCCGCCCGCTACAATGTTAAAATGATTGCATCAAACGACTCTCACTATGTGGAGCAGGCAAATTATAACGCTCATGATATTCTGCTGTGCATTAATACCGGTGAGAAAAAAAGTACACCAACAGTCAAAGATTATGGTGATAATGAAGAATCTATAAAGGGTAAACGGTTTGCATTTTACAACGACCAGTTTTATTTCAAGAACACAGCTGAGATGAGTAAATTGTTTGAGGATCTTCCTGAAGCAATCGATAATACGGGCGAGATAGCTGATAAAGTGGAACTTCTCGAACTTAAAAAAGATATTCTTCTGCCGCATTTTGTTATTCCGGAAGGCTTTCAATCTCAGGATGATTACCTGCGGCATTTGACTTACGAAGGTGCCCGCATCAGGTATAAAGAATTAACGCCCGAACTTGAAGAACGGATTGACTTCGAGTTGTTCACTATTAAAACTATGGGTTTTGCCGGTTACTTCCTGATAGTTTCGGATTTTATTAAGGCTGGTCGCGATCTTGGCGTATTTGTTGGGCCGGGGCGTGGTTCGGCTGCCGGATCAGTTGTTGCCTATTGCATTAAAATTACGAATATAGATCCTATCAAGTATAATCTCCTGTTTGAACGGTTCCTCAATCCTGACAGGCATAGCATGCCGGATATTGATACAGACTTTGATGACGACGGGCGTCAGAAAGTGATTGATTATGTTGTTGATAAATATGGACGGAACCAGGTAGCACAGATCATTACATTCGGAACAATGGCTGCAAGGAGCAGTATTAAGGATGTTGCGCGAGTACTTGAAGTAGATATCCCTGTTTCAAATGAAATGTCGCGCCTTGTGCCCGAGCGTGCTGGCATACAATTATTCAGGTTGCTCGAAGCCCCGTTTGAAGGGGATAAAGGACTTAAGGAAGTTGAAAAGTTGAATGCAGAGGAACTGGAAGGTGTTAAGAAACTTAGAGAATTGGCTGGTGGAACAGATATTAAAGCGCAAGTGATCAAAGAGGCTTTAGTCCTTTCAGGTACCGTGCGCAATACAGGGATTCATGCCGCAGGAGTAATCATTGCGCCTAAGGATCTTATGGAAATCATCCCTGTGGCCACTTCCAAGGAGTCCGACCTGCTGGTGACGCAGTACGATGGCAAACTAATCGAAGATGCCGGAGTCATTAAAATGGACTTTCTTGGCCTTAAAACTCTTTCCATTATTCGTGATGCCCTTATCCTGATTAAGAAAAACCACGATATTGATATTGATATAGATACTATAGAACTTAACGATCCCAAAACATTCGGAATATTCCAGCGTGGCGAAACGAATGGCATTTTTCAGTTTGAGTCGGGAGGAATGCAAAAATACCTGAAGGATCTGCAGCCAGACAAGATAGAAGACCTTATTGCTATGAATGCTCTCTTCCGGCCGGGACCAAAAGAGTATATTCCAAGTTATATCCTGCGAAAATTCGGGAAGCAAGTAATTCATTACGACCTCCCGGCCATGGAGGAAATATTGAAAGACACCTATGGTATAACAGTTTATCAGGAACAGGTAATGTTGCTTTCGCAGAAACTGGCAGGGTTTGGGAAGGGCGATGCTGACACTTTGCGTAAAGCAATGGGTAAGAAAAACATGGAAGAGTTGAATAAGAAGAAAACCATGTTTATGGAAGGTTGCGAAAAGAATGGCCACGACCTGAAAATTTGCGAAAAGATTTGGACAGATTGGGAAGCCTTTGCGTCCTATGCCTTTAACAAATCCCATTCTACTTGTTATGCAATAGTAGCATACCAGACAGCCTTTCTCAAAGCCCACTATACGGCTGAGTTCATGGCTTCAACACTAACGCATAACTTAAGCGATATCAAGAAAATAACATTCTTTATTGATGAATGTAAGCGGATGAGTGTTAAGGTCCTTGGACCTGATGTTAATGAATCAGTGATCGACTTCTCTGTGAATAAAAAAGGAGAAATCAGGTTTGGAATGGCTGCTGTAAAAGGCGTTGGTGAAGTTGCCGCTCTGGCAATTATTGACGAACGGGATCAAAACGGGCCTTTTCGCAACATTTTTGATCTGACAAGCCGTGTAAACCTCCGTTCGGTAAATAAACGTTGTCTGGAAGCCCTTGCGCTTGCCGGTGCATTTGATGGATTTGAAGGGACGCACCGGGCCCAGTATTTTCAGAAAGAACCTTCGGAGGAAATCATATTTCTTGAAAAAGTCATCCGCCACGGGGGAACTGCTCAGGCCAGGTTACAATCAGCACAGGCATCGCTTTTTGGCGAGGTGGTAGAATCGGAAATGCCCGAAATCCGGATGCCATTTTGTGAGCCATGGACTTTTCTGGAGCAATTGAAGAAGGAGATGGAAGTTACCGGCTTTTACATGTCGGGCCATCCTTTGGACGATTACCGTGATGCCATTGATTACTTCTGCAATGTTTCTCCAGGTGATATTAAGGACGACCTTACGCCTTACAAAGGCAAGGATTTGGGGCTGGCTGGCATAATCAACATGGCACAGCAAAAAACCACCAAAAACGGTAAACCAATGGGAAGTTTCGTCCTCGAAGATTTCAGCGGTTCGTACCGTTTCACTCTCTTTTCGGAAGATTATCTAAAGATGAAACATTTTCTTATTGACGGAACTTCTGTGCATATTAAAGCCCGCGTTGCGAACCGGTTTAACCAACCCGATCAGTTTGAATTGAAAATTGTCCAAATGACACTACTGGCGGATGTGATGGAGAAATTTCCCAAACAAGTAACTTTGTTTTTGCCCAGCGATGAAATTGATGAGTTGATGGTGGACTCTGTCGCTCATATTGTTGCTTCGCACAAGGGGTCTTGCCCTTTTAAAATTATTGTGACAGATAAAGACCAGCAGATTTCACTTGAGTTGCAAAGTAAAAAACGCATTACATGCGCTGGTCTTGTGCATGCTCTTCGGGAGTATAATCCGGATTTCCAACTTAAAGTGAATTAATATTGCGATTCGTTCAAAATTACATAAAGCGCAAATCAACTCTGTAAAAACATGTATCTTTGCTAAAAGTCCTTTATAACCTAACGATTAAAAAGAAAATACTATGGCTCTTCAATTAACCGATGCAAATTTTGATGAAGTTGTTCTTAAAGCTGACAAGCCGGTGCTTGTGGATTTGTGGGCTGAATGGTGTGGCCCTTGCCGCATGGTTGGTCCGATTATCGAGGAAATAGCCAAAGAATATGAAGGTAAAGCAGTTGTCGGGAAACTCGACGTTGACAGCAACCCGGCTGTAACAAGTAAGTTTGGCATCAGGAATATCCCTACAATTTTGTTTTTTAAAGGAGGCGAAATTGTAGATAAACAGGTAGGCGCTGTGCCAAAATCGGTGATTGCAGCCAAACTTGAGAAATTATTATGATTTCCGGATATATCTGTCCGGATACAGATTAAACATATCAGTGCCTGCATCATTGAAATTCTTTTACCATTGACTGAGCTGCAGCTTGAATATCACGCTCACTGGCTTATTATCTGAAAACTAACTCCTGCTCCATTACATATAATATGGCTTATTCCATTGACCAGCATAGGCTGCAACAATTCGGGTCGCTCGAATTTCTTGCCAGGCAGGTGGTGGAAGGTTTTATTACCGGCCTTCATAAAAGTCCTTTTCATGGGTTTTCGGTAGAGTTTGCCGAACACAGGCTCTATAATTCCGGGGAATCAATCAAGCACATCGATTGGAAACTATATGGTCGGACTGACAGGCTCTACACCAAGCGGTTTGAAGAAGAAACAAATCTTCGTTGTCAATTGGTAATTGACAATTCTTCGTCAATGTATTTCCCGAACCTTGAAAAGCCTTCGGTTGATAACCTGAATAAAATTACATTCTCCATTTATGCTGCCGCTTCAATTATTCAATTGTTACGCAAACAGCGCGATGCTGTAGGTCTTAGTGTATTTTCGTCCGAAATTGAAAAACATACACAATCGCGGTCGAGCACTGTCCATCACAAATATCTTTTCACTGAATTAGAAAAACTACTTGCTCCTTTACCCGTGGAAATAAGGAAGCCAACACATGCTGCTGAAGCCTTACATTATATAGCCGAGAATATTCACAAACGTTCGCTCGTGGTTGTGTTCAGCGATATGTTTGAAAGTGGTCAGGCTGATGAAATTTTTCCTGCTTTGCAGCACCTCAGGCATAACAAGCACGAAGTAATCCTGTTCCATGTGGTAGATAAAAGCAAAGAAATAGGGTTCGAATTCGAAAATCGTCCATACCGGTTTATCGACCTCGAAACGGGCGAGGAAATACGTGTTCAGCCTCGCGAAGTAAAAGAAGAATATCTCAAATCCGTTGGGGCGTTCGAAACTGAATTAAAACTCCGTTGCGGGCAATACCGAATCGACCTTGTTGAAGCTGATATTAACCTTGGTTTTGAACATGTTCTATTACCTTATCTTCTCAAGCGGGAGAAATTGTATTAGAAGCATTTGCTTTATTGAACCCGTCCTGACTAACGTGAACTCCCGTTAATAAAAGCATTTAGTTCGTCAATAGATGATTCGAAAGTGAAGGCATCGTTTAATTTGTAATAGTTGCCAATATCCCAGGTATAGCCATACGAATACTTTGCCAGATCAAGACGTGTGTCCTCAAATGAGAAAAGCAGCATTATCTCCTTTACCTGCGCAGAGAGCAGGCAGTTTGTATTAATTATCTGTTTTGCTATTGCGAGTTTACTATCCTCAAATGATTTACTGCTGATGGATTGTTTGGCTGAATTAAAATCCTGCGGCGACATTGGATGTCGACACCCATATGGTCCATTATAATCAGGCAGTACAAAATCTTGTTTAGGAGGTGGGTTTGTTGGGTAAGTTTGATCCGGGGTTCCTGAAGTTGTAGTAGTGGTAGTTGTAGAATAAGTGGTTGTTTGCGAACTGCTGCCAGTTCCATTGCCATTTAAATTTAGATTCAGGTTGACAGCCATGTCCGGATCATTCACAGAAATACCAACCGAAGCACCGCTTGTGTTGTCATTCCTGGTTGTTGTAGTGGTAAGTGATTGGGTCACAGTTGTTGTTTGAGGTACAGCCGGGATCGTTGTATAAACAATTATTGATTGACCCGGGCTGGGAGGCATAGCTTGCGCAAGGGGAACATCATTCATCCAACGTGCTATATATTCTCCTTTGTTATTTTTCTTTATTACGAAAGTACTTTCAAATCCTTGCTTATACATCAGGTTTTTATCGATCTGTGAAAGCTTTGTATCATCGAATATTATTTTTAGTTTGTAACTTGGGGCAGGCAAATCTGTTACTTTAATGTTGGTTTCGGGATTGGCGTTTTGAAGTACGCCATTGAGGATCACCGAAAAGCGTTCCCCTTGCTCAGAGAAAAAAATCAGATTACTCATTTGCGCTTGTGTAATAGCAGAAAATAGCACTACGGCCAGCAGTAAGAAAATTCGTTTCATCGACATTAGTTTTGTTAGTTTATAAATTGGTTCATTAGATTGAAATATTTGTAGTGAGTCTATTCAGGATTCCGAAACTTGTTCATTCGTCCAAGAATCCAGTTTTTTTTTCGCATGATATAAGGTGTCGGATGTGCAGGGCTCCATTTGCGTGGATTTGGAAGAACAGCAGCTATAAGAGCCGCTTCACTCCGGGTAAGGTCAACGGCTGGTTTATGAAAATAAGTTTGCGAAGCCATTTCAGCTCCATAAATACCGTTGCCCATTTCTATGTCGTTGAGATAGACTTCCATAATCCGTTGTTTGCTCCATGTAATTTCAATGAGGTAAGTGAAGTAAACTTCCAATCCCTTTCGGATGTAATTACGTCCCGGCCAAAGGAAAACATTTTTTGCTGTTTGTTGAGAAATAGTGCTTGCTCCCCTTAGTTTTTTACCATGTTCATTTAGCTTCCTTGCTTTTTCGATTGCCTCAAAATCAATGCCATAATGCTCTAAAAAATTGTTGTCCTCAGATGTGATTACTGCCCTGACAAGGTTTGGAGAAATTTCATCATAAGAAACCCACGATTTATCCAGTTTAAGTTCCGTTCCTTCGGCCAGTTGCTCAATCACGCGCATCAGCATAAGTGGGGTAACAGGAGGTGGCACAAAACGATAAATCAGGGAAACAA
Source organism: uncultured Lentimicrobiaceae bacterium (assembly GCA_964511085.1). GTDB lineage: Bacteria > Bacteroidota > Bacteroidia > Bacteroidales > DASVHX01 > DASVHX01. The sequence continues at coordinate 27,207 of CAZEDO010000032.1, read as the reverse complement.
GAATAGTTGAAATAAAAAAGAACAAGGTGACGGCTTTGATTATCCTCCAAATGCGGGCGACTAATGGATACTTGTGTTTAACCATTTATATGCTAAGTCTTTAGCGGTATTAATTGCAGCAGAATAAATAATATATTAAGGCTGCAAATGTATTAAAATATTGGTAAGTTTGCGGCGCTTTAATACAAACTACAACCCCTGTAAACTAAGGGGCAAACCACACAAACTTATGAGTAATTTCATTGGCATCAGGCACGAAGACAAATATGTGATGGAGCGGAGGGCGCCACTAACACCAAGACATGTTGAAAGGCTAATCAACAATAAAAAACTTGACATTATAGTTCAGTCGTCTGCAAAACGCATCTTTTCCGATGATGAATTCCGCCAGGCAGGGGCTGTTATAGCAAACGATCTCCATCAGTGCAATGTAATTTTCGGTGTTAAAGAGATGCCGGAATCTTTTTTCGAGGAATCCAAGACTTATGTTTTTTTCTCCCATGTTATCAAAGGGCAGAAATACAATATGCCGATGCTTCGCCGGATGATGGAGCTGAAATGCAACCTGATCGATTACGAAAAGATCATTGATGAGCAGGGAAAGCGGATGATATTTTTTGGTAAGTATGCTGGTCTGGCCGGTATGATCAATTCCCTTTGGTCGTTGGGGCTTCGCCTCAAATATTATGGTTACGACACTCCATTTGCCAGAATAAAACAAGCACATCACTATGCTTCACTCGAAGATGCAAAGAAGGTGATTTCTGAAGTTGGCCAAATCATTGCCGAAGGTGGCCTTCCGCCTGAATTGCATCCCCTTACAATTGCATTTACAGGCTATGGAAATGTTTCAGCCGGTGCTCAGGAAATATTAGGTTTATTGCCTGTTAAAGAGATTTCGCCGGAGAAATTACTGAGCCTGAAAAGGCGTAAACATTTGCCAGATAATATTGTATATAAAATTATTTTCAAAGAAGAAGACCTGGCTAAACCAAATAATCCGGAAGCACGTTTCGACCTTCATGATTATTATGCCAATCCGGCAAACTACCACGGACAATTTGAAAAATACGTCCCCCACATTAGTATGCTCATGAATTGTATGTACTGGGATGATCGTTATCCCAGGCTTGTGACCAAGGATTATCTTGAAACCTTGTATGCCGGTGGTCGGCCGAAATTGACCGTGATCGGTGATATTACCTGCGATGTTGATGGATCGGTGGAATGTACCCACCATGGCACTGTGATCGAAGATCCGATTTTTGTTTATGATCCCAAAACCAGGCAGCCAAAAATGGGTTCAGAAGGAGATGGATTGCTGGTGATGGCAGTGGATATCCTTCCCAGCGAACTTCCGCGCGATTCGTCCAATGGATTTGCTGATGTACTGGTAAATTTTGTGAAACCAATAGCTGATGCAGATTTTAGTGAGCAGTTCGAAGATCTGGACCTTCCAAAAGCAATAAAAAAAGGCCTTATCTTACACAATGGAGAATTGACACCTGATTATAAATATCTTGAGCAGTTTGTCCTGGCAGTGGAATAATGTAATTTTTGAATAAACATTTTCGAATTTGCTGGTCATTAATTACTATTTCTTTCGACCCATTAAGTAAAACAATATAATTCTAAACCAAATGAAAAAAGTTCTAATCCTCGGTGCAGGAATGGTTGTAAAACCTATCGTAAAGCACCTCCTGAGCAAAGGAATGCAAGTTACCGTTGCCACGCGTACCAAATCAAAAGCTGAAGAAATGATCGACAGCCATCCAAACGGAAAGGCTGTTGCCTGGACTGTAGAAGACCAGCCTGCGCTCGAAAGCATGATCAGCAGCCATGATCTTACTGTTAGCCTGCTTCCATACACTCACCATGTAATGGTTGCAAAACACTGCATCAGGTTTAAGAAAAACATGGTAACTACTTCTTACGTAAAACCAGAAATGCAGGATCTTGATGCCGAAGCAAAAGCTGCCGGTGTCATTATCCTCAATGAACTCGGCCTCGACCCTGGAATCGACCACATGTCGGCCATGCGCATTATTGATACAGTACATTCAAAAGGTGGAAAGATCGAAGAATTCTATTCTATTTGTGGCGCTTTGCCAGCTCCTGAAGCAGCAACCAACCCTTTTAAATACAAGTTCTCCTGGAGTCCCAAAGGTGTAGTAATGGCCGGTAACAACGATGGCAAATATTTGCGCCATGGAAAAGAAGTTGATGTGCCAACGCAGGATCTGTTCAAAAAACCATTCCAGGTCAGTTTTCCGGAAGTAGGTGATCTTGAAGTTTACCCAAACCGTGATTCCATTGCTTATATTGATATCTATGGTATCCCTGAAACAAAGACCATGTTCCGTGGCACATTCCGATTCAAGGGTTGGTGCGAAACCATCGATGCCATGAAAGAGCTGAAACTTATCTCTTATGATAAGATTGATATGACCGAAAAAACCTATGCCGGCTTTATGGCTATGCAGATTGGCGCATCTGATCCTGGAAATATCAAGGAAAAAGTAGCCGCTTATCTTGGTCTTGGTGTAGATGATCATGCCCTTAAAGCCATGGAATGGCTTGGATTGTTTGATAATACCCCGATGAACCGGACTGTTGATTCACCTTTCGAAGTCACTTCCGATGTAATGATCGCTAAAATGGAACTTGGACGCGAAGAGCGCGACATGGTTGTTATGCAGCATACTTTCCTTGCTTCATATCCAGATGGCAAACAGGAAGTTGTACGTTCGCGTATGCTCGATTTCGGCACATTGGCAACTGATACTTCAATTGCCCGTACTGTTGCCCTTCCGGCAGCAATAGGCGTAGAAATGATCCTGAAAGGCGACATTAGTGTTAAGGGCGTGTTCCGCCCGGTTATTCCCGAAATTTATAACCCGGTGCTGGATGAACTCGAAAAACTCGATATTAGGATGTATGAAGAATATGGACTTCCAGTAAGTGAGAATATCAGTTAAATCCTTTTATACAAATACTAGCACTAACCCTGACGGATATCAAAATCCTGTCAGGGTTATTTTTATCATTACATTTACAACCCAAGCCTGAAGAAATGAATCCCACCTTGATCTATGCAATAGTTTTTATCAACTTAGCCTGCCTGCTATATACGATCGGAGTATGGGCTGAAAAATTACAGCGAAAGCTAAAATGGTGGCATACTGCCTTTTTCTGGTCAGGCCTCATCTGCGACACAATAGGAACAGCCGCCATGAGTATGTTATCAGGAAGTTTGTTCAGACTAACATTTCATGGAATAACAGGCAATATTGCCATCCTACTGATGCTTTTTCATGCAGTGTGGGCAACTGTTGTACTTCTGAAAAACCAGGAAAAACTGATTTTGAACTTTCACCGTTTCAGCATTTTTGTATGGATAATCTGGCTAGTACCTATGATTTCAGGCATGGTATTCGGGGCAACAAGATAAGCGGGATTAATCCCTAATATCAGGATTTAAGAACCCCGAAAATATTTTACAATTCATAGGTAATTTATTCCTATATTTGATTTGAAATTTCTTGCGACTCTTCACCAGATGCAGCTAAAAATACTAAAAGCCAACCAATTCGCTGATTATCGTGCAAATTGCTTTTACTCTCCCTTGCTAACTTTCGCTCCTGTTATCACTTTCGGAATATGAATACCATCCAATAATTCCCAATGTAGGTTGTTATTTTAAAATCCTTCAAAATGAAAGTACAGATTATTCGGTTACAGTGGTCCTTATTAGTCTTGTTGTTTACAACCGTTTCAAACCCGGCACATTCTCAATGTAACCCGGTTTATGGAACTGAGTTCTCAATTTTTATCGATAACATCCTGTTAACATCAGACCGTACTTTAGAGTTTGATGTCAGAATTATAAGAACAGGCTCACAGCCTTTTGAATTAGCTGCTGTCCAGTGTGGTATTAACATTGACCCTGCATTGTATGCTGGCGGAACACTTACCGCAGGCATTGTAGCTGGCTCGTCCGACCTGGTAGCCGCTCAGGTTCCAACTTCTATTACTTATGCAGGTACCGGATCACCTCCTCCATATGTTATCAAACTTGTACCCCGGGGTGCTCCCGGAGCCGGATCAGGTACGTCAATTTCATCCGAATATCCCTATACCCGGATTATTCGATTGAAACTCACTTCTACTGCTCCGTTTAATTTAATTTATCCACCGGGATTTTCCTTTCAGCCAAATACAGCTGTAACTCCTCAGTATCCGACAAAAGTTGCAAAGTATAGTTCTGGAATTGTTCCTCTCCCAGTTAGCATGGGAGTAAATGCCTATATCTGTTACAACGCATTTGGATGGAATCCGACACCTTATCCTGTTACTGGCGGTGGTTCATATTGTCAGGGTGGTGAAGGCTTACCGGTAAGTTTGGCTAATTCTGAAAGCGGTGTTGCCTATTATTTAGTTAAAGATGGAGTAACCCAATTTCCTGAGGTATATGGTACTGGTTCAGCCATCACTTTCGGAAATCAGCTTGCAGGCACATATACTGTTATTGGTTTTGCCCCGAATGTTCCTTCGAGTGCGATGATCGGAAGTGCTGTTATAACAGAAACACCTTCAGTATTGGCTGGTGTAAGTATTTCTCCTGATGCAAATTACACTTGTCCAGGTACGCCGGTAACTTTAACTGCTTCCCCTATTAACGGAGGCACAGGCCCTGTCTATCAATGGTTTGTCAACAATGTTTCTATTGGCACAGGCCCAGCCTATTCATATACTCCTGCCGATGGCGACCAGGTGTATGTTAAAATGACTTCAAATGCTACCTGTTCTGCAGGTAGCCCGGCCAGCTCCAATATTGTTCAGATGGAGGTTAATGAGCCTTCTACAAAGACAATTATCCTCTCATCTATATTTTTAGAAGGGCTTTATAATGGAGCAGGTACATTAAGGCAAGCCTCTGATCAGTTTGGAGCACATTTTGGACCAGGTATAGCTGACCATATTACTGTCGAATTGCATGATGCATTAGAATATAATAACCCGCTTGTTTTTTCTTCAATAGTTGATCTGAGCATTCTTGGACGTGCAATAATTACTCTTCCGGATATTTATTCTGGCTCTTACTATATAACTATCCGTCATCGCAATAGTATTGAAACTGTGAGTGCAACGCCTGTTTCTGTTGATGGTTGTGCGATCTGTTATTCTCTTGCTGATCCAGCAAATGTCTTTGGTAGCAATTTACAGTTTATGGAAAGCGGGAGATATGCAATATTTAGTGGTGATGTTAATCACGATGGAATCATTGACTCAGGAGATATGGCCGCTGTGGATAATTTATCTGAGATAGCTGCTACCGGCTACATCATTGAAGATGCAAATGGCGATGGATTGATAGATTCTGGTGATATGGCAATACTGGACAATAATGCTGCTTCGGCTATTTCAAAGATAGTTCCTCAATAAATTGAGGCAATAACTAATCCTCAATTTGATTATTTTATATTGGTCATTGAACTCTATAAGGGTTTATCAGTAAGTGTTTCCGCTGGTGATCGCACTTTGATTTATTTTGTCAATCCTTTTTTTTCTTAAGTAGGTAACTTCCTGAGAAATTGAAATAAATTTGCCCGGACTTACAAGCCTTTTGCAGAGGCAAAATTAAATAACTATGGCAAACTACATAAAATGGATCGGCGGGGGCCTGGGTTGGGCATTTGGCGGCCCCATCGGAGGTCTAATAGGATTCTTCTTTGGTAGCATGTTCGATAATATGAATGGCACTCAGGTTGAATACCAGACGCGTACAGGCAAGCCAGCCACTATGCCAGGCGATTTCAGCATCAGTTTGCTTATCCTATCTGCAGCAGTGATGCGTTCAGATGGGAAAGTTATGCGCTCAGAACTCGATTTTGTGCGAAATTTCTTTATTCACCAGTTCGGGCACGAGCGCACCGAAGCACAGATGCCAATGCTACGCGAGATTTTGAAAAAAGAAATCGATCTCGCGCAAATTTGTATGCAGATCAAGCAATACATGGATTATCCGTCAAGGTTACAATTACTTCATTTTCTCTATGGAGTGGCACAGGCGGATGGTTCTTTTCATCCAACGGAAGTAGAAACTATCGAACAAATCGGTCATTTGCTTGGTATCCGCCAACCCGATTTTTCTTCTGTTAAAGCCATGTTTGTTAAAGATACTACGTCAGTATATAAAATCCTTGAAATAACACCCGATGCATCTGACGAAGAAGTTAAGAAAGCCTATCGAAAAATGGCGCTCAAGTATCACCCCGACCGCGTTACGCATCTTGGCGATGACGTTCAGAAAGCTGCAAATGCCAAGTTTCAGGAGTTGAATGCTGCGTATAATGAGCTCAAGAAACAACGGAACATGTCTTGAGTTGAAAGTTCATCAAGTAGAAAGTTTATCAAGCTGAAAGTTCGTCAAGTTGAAAGTTTATCAAGTTGAAAGTTTATTAAGTAGAAAAGTCTTCTATAATAACTATAATATGCCTGACGACTGTACCTGTTTGATTGATCCAGGCAAGATAATAGTAGCTGCTAAACTCAAGTATAAGGAGAATCAGAGATTCCTCAGGAAGATGAAATCTTTGAATCCACAGGAACTTGATAACGTTGCTCACCAATTACATGAAGAAGTCTTCAGATATACTGATTGCCTTGCCTGTGCCAACTGTTGCAAAAGCATAAGTCCTGCTATGCGGGAACGCGATGTGGAACGAATCGCTTCTTCATTGCACCTAAAACCTTCAGAAGTAGTCGTAAAATACATGCACCTCGATACGGATGGCGACTATGTTTTTAACGCTGCCCCTTGTCCTTTTCTGGATCAGGATAACCGTTGCAAGGTATATGATGACAGGCCAAAAGCTTGTCGGGAATATCCACATACAAACCGGCGCAAGTTTTCACAGTTGCTGGAATTAACTTTGAAAAATACAGCTGTCTGTCCGGCAGTCTTTTCTATTGTTGAGAAAATGAAAAATACACTCGGATAGGATGTAACCTTTTCTCATAAGCATAGTCTAATTGGAAATAAAATTCACAACCATGCATAAGACATTTTTTAGTTCAGCTTTCTGGGGTATAACCATCATATTTGTTGGTGTAGCAATGCTACTCAGGAACTTTTTCGATTTTGATATCCCGGTATTTACAATTATTGCTGCAGGATTTTTAATTTTCCTTGGTGTCAGGATGATTGTAGGGCATACATCAGGGCATAACAGCAGTAATTCGGCTGTTTTCAGCGATCAGAAAATGGGCTTTGTTCCGGGACAAAACAAGTACAATGTGCTTTTTGGAAATAGTAACCTTGACTTAAGCCGGATTGATCTTACCGAAAATAAACTGATTGAGGTATCGTGTGTATTTGGCGAATTCAGGATTGCAGTAGCCAGGGATACTAATCTTCAAATATTTTCAAGTGCAGCTTTTGGAAATTTTACATCTCCGATGCAACAGTCGAATGCATTTGGTTCACTCGATTTTCGTTCGCCAAATTTTGATACAACAAAACCAGCACTTACCATCAGGGCAGAAGTTGTTTTCGGAAATGTAAAGGTATTTTACATCTGATCAGCTTGTTCACGTATTTGCAAACCTTAGGAAAGTGCCGAGAGGAAGACGTTTTCCAAATTTGTCGGCGAGATATATCTCGCCGCTTTCTTTTTCTGGCTGCAAGGGAAAGTAAGAATTAATGAGGTTATCCAGAACAAGTGCCGAAAATCCCATCGAATACAGATTTACAAGTAGAAATCCTTTGTTTGGCGAGAGCATTTGCTGGCATAACTCAATCAACTCGTTAAGATTTTCCTCAAGAATCCATTTTTCTCCATCAGGTCCCCTGCCATATGCTGGCGGGTCTAGAATAATTCCATTGTAGATACTTCCCCGCCTTGCTTCGCGCCGGGCAAACTTTAACGCATCTTCAACAACCCAGCGGATATCAGACAACTCACTGGATTCCATGTTTTCCTTTGCCCAATGTATCACGGGTTTTACTGAATCAACGTGCACCACTTCCGCACCTGCTGCACGTGCAGCAAGAGAAGCACCTCCGGTATACGCAAACAGGTTCAGTATTTTGGCGTGCTGCACATTCATTTTAGTGACTGAATCGAAAATATAGTTCCAGTTATCAGCCTGCTCAGGGAAAACACCAATATGTCTGAAGCCGGTAAGTCCTAAACGCAAACGAATCTTCATTGTTTTGTACGCATAGCCGATTAGCCATTGTTCAGGCATATCTTTTCCCAGGATCCAACGCCCTTTTTCCGGATCATTTTTCTCTTTTTTAAACCATGCAGTGGCCATTTGCTCCCATTCTTCTGCCGAAAGTGAGGCATTCCAGATGGCTTGCGGCTCAGGGCGGATGATAAAGTATGGGCCAAAACGTTCCAGCTTTTCATAATTGCCGGAATCAATAAGCTGGTAGTCCTTCCAGTCGGCAGGAGTGAGAAGTTTCAATAGTTTGAGAGTTTGAAAGTTAGCGAGTTAATGATCGTTGCAGGTGAATTTCCTACAGCCGCTCATCAATCAACGCTTTATCAACTGATCCTTTAATGTCGAAAACAACAGCATTGTCTTTTTTTAAACGCTTAAGGTCTAATTCTTTGAATTCATTATGGGCCACAGCACAAACAATTGCATCATATGGGGGTTGACCATCAAGAGAAGAAATAAGATTAACTCCATACTCATGTTTTACTTCGGCAGCATCAGCCCATGGGTCATAAACATCTACCTTGCATTCGAAGTCTATTAGTTCGCTGATCACATCAATCACCCTTGAGTTGCGGATATCCGGACAATTTTCTTTAAACGTTATTCCCAAAACCAGCACACGGCTTCCCGCAACTTTGTGCTCTTTGCGGATCATTAGTTTGATAACGCGGTTGGCTGTATAGATCCCCATATTATCGTTTAACCGCCGGCCGGCAAGTATAATTTCAGGATTGTAGCCCAACGACTGAGCTTTATGTGTGAGATAATAGGGGTCAACACCTATGCAATGACCGCCAACCAGGCCGGGTGAAAATTTCAGAAAGTTCCATTTTGTTCCTGCAGCTTCCAGTACTTCCTGGGTATCGATGCCCATTTTATTGAAAATAAGAGAGAGTTCGTTAACGAAAGCAATATTGATATCGCGCTGTGAATTCTCGATTACCTTGGCAGCTTCGGCTACTTTGATGCTGGAGGCAAGGTGTGTTCCGGCTGTAATGATTGTCTTATATAATTCATCAACCTTTTTTCCGATTTCGGGAGTTGATCCTGCCGTCACTTTTTTTATTTTCGTCACTGTGTGCACCTTATCACCAGGGTTAATACGCTCGGGAGAATAACCGCAGAAAAAATCGACATTGAACTTCAAACCACTGAACTTTTCCAGCAAAGGAACACATTCTTCTTCTGTTGCTCCGGGATAAACGGTAGATTCATAAATAATGATTGATCCGCATCCCATAACTTTCCCGACAGTTTCTGATGCTTTGTAAAGAGGTGTGAGATCTGGCCGCTTATATTTATCGATTGGAGTAGGAACAGTTACTATAAAATAGTTACATGGCCGCAAATCTTCAGGATTACTTGTATAGGTAAGGTGGACGGCAGCAGCAAGATCTTCTTCTGAAGTTTCAAGTGTGCGGTCATATCCTTTCCGGAGTTCAGCAATCCGTGATTCATTTATATCAAAGCCGGTTACAGCTATTTTTTTTCCGAATTCAACGGCAAGGGGTAAACCTACGTAGCCAAGTCCAATGAGTGCAATTTGTATTTCCTTTTCGTTCATGATTTTTTATATTGATTTTGTTTTCGTGTATAAATTTTATTAATCCTGCAAGTTAATTCTTTTGACGATTCACAGGGGAAAGGTTGAATTTTTCGGGGTAGAGAGCTGTTTTGGTTTTATAAAATGCTTCAATCTTAACCATATCTTGTTCGTAGTTTCCCGTTGGTATAACAACACAACCAAGCCCGGCTTCTTTCTTGCTAAAATCAAGATATCCTAATAAAAGGGGGATATCCGACTGTAATGCTATATAGTAAAAACCACGTTTCCAATTATGGTTAAGGCTACGAGTAGCTTCGGGTGTTATTGTAAGTATCAGATGCTCTTTTGTCCTAAACATATCTGTAATAATACTTATGACGTTTGTGGAATGTTTACGGTCCACAGGTATTCCGCCAATTACCTTTATCAGGTATCCCAATGGAAATTTAAATGACTCTTTTTTCATAAGGAAATGAACCTCCATGCCCAGCGATGCGTAGCCCAGGCGTCCTAAAACGAAATCCCAGTTGCTTGTATGAGGAGCCATTACCACGATGCAGCGTTTAATGTCCTTGTATTCTTTTCCAATAACCTTCCAGCCAGCTAATACAAGGATAAGTTTGGATAGTAACCGAAACATAGCTTAATAATTTATTTATCGCGAGGTTGAAGTAGCTGTTATACTTATGACAGGATTGTGAATCAGAATGATTTGTTGAAGTTGTATTTCAGGGTGCTAAATTATAGAATTGCTAGGTTGTTTTGCAAATCTTTTTTCAGGCGTTACAATAAACTCAGGTAGCCAAAGTATGTCTGTTTTGTTATTGATTTAATCTTTCTTTAGGTTTACTTCCCCGCAGTCTTACTGCCGTCAGGCAGGATTGTTACGTTTTTTTACTATATTTCTAATGAGAATACAGAATACAGGAGGCAGAATTTAAAGATTCTTCTGGATTCTAATACCCCGCTGTTCTGCGGCAGGGTGGTTCATTTACAGGGCTAAAAACCAGCAGGTACATAGTTTTCTTTGCTGCAACAAACTGCAGAAGCGCATGCTACACCACAATGAATGAGATCATCCCATGCTTGTTCATTAAAGGTTTCAAGAGTATGAAGATTTGTTCCTCTTAAAAGCAGGCTTTTGAGCAAACCTGCATTAAAACTATCACCGGCGCCAATCGTGCTTATCACAGAGATGTTTGGAATGGAATAACGCTTCATTAATTTTGAAGTGTAGAGTAGCACTTCATCCGGTCCTTGTGTAATAATAAGGTTTTGGCACCAGGCTTTAATAACGGAGTAAATTACGTCTGGGTCAGTAAGTCCGAATATGTGTTCGAAATCTTCGTCGGACCCTCTTATTATGCTGGCATTACTCATGTTGGCAAGGATAGCAGGTTTTAATGCTTCCAGATCATTAAGATGTGCAGCCCTGAAGTTAGGGTCGTAGATTGAACAAATACCTGCCTGCCGGGCTTTTTCAAACAGTTGCGAAAAATAAGGGCGTATAAAAGGTCGTAACGAAAAGACAGAACCGAACAGTAAAAGGTCGCCGTGAGTAAATTCAGGAAGGCTCCATTGAACACGATTTGATGGCCATTCCTGATAAAATTGGTAGGATGCTTTTTTAGCCTCATCCAGAAATGCAAGAGCGATAGTGGTTTTGCCATCGTCATAATGCATAACCAATGAATCGTCCACACCATTCTTCTTCAGAAAATCATCAGCCATTTTCCCTGGTTGATCATTGGAATAGCCGGTAATCATGCTAACAGGTGCGTGCATCCGGCCTAATGAAATCGCCGAATTAAACATTGAACCTCCAACACATGCTGAAACGGGAATTTCGTTTTCGAAAATTATATCAAGAACTGTTTCTCCAATCGCAAATATCATAGGCATAGCTGTAATTTAGTCTTTTAGTGACTGAGTGCGCGTTTATAATTGTAATTCAATTAAGAATAATCCATCCGTTAGTGAATAACGAATGCTTTTACATAAACTCATCCGGGAATGTTAAAGATCAAGTTCAAGATCAAGTTCTTTTTTCAGGTGCAGCAATGCAGGGTTTTTTACCGACAATGCAGCAAATTTATCCTGGTCACTATATGGTCTTCTAACCTCATCTGATTGCGAAATTGAAGTTTCAAAACGGATAAGATCATTCTGCAGCTTTTGCGAAAGGAATTCAAGCATTTCATTTCGCTTGTTATTTAATTCATCTTCCTGAACTTTGTTGTCAATTGTCAGGCTGATAAGATTATCTGCTTTAAGCTCAGGCATGCGCCTTGTAAGTGTAGAATAAAAATTGGGAGAAACAGAAGAAAACTGATTAGCATATTCGGTCCAGACTTCAATAAGATCATGGTTTGAGAATGGAGTGTTAGCAGGTTCGGAAGCTAACATTGAGATTGAGTCAGCATTTTTATCAGGATCATCATTATAAATCCCAGCTCCTTTTATAGAAAGATTATTGGTAGGTTGCAAAGTTTGCGTTGTTCGGGGCTGCTGATTATAGGGAGCTAAAGGGGCTTGCTCAACCTTGGTTTCCGATGGCTTAATAGGTGTTGGTTCGGTTAAGGGCAGAGATTCAGTATCCTTTGGTGGCGATTGTGGTAATGGAATGCTGGTGGAAAGTTTTGTTTTGTTTTCACCAACAGGTGCATCCTGTATTTCACACATCTGCATTAAAGCAAGTTCCACAAGCAGCCGCTTATTGTTTGATATTCTATAGTTGAGGTCGCATTTGTTGGATAAATCAAGTGCTTTCAGCAGAAATGGGACAGTGCAATGTTTTGCCTGATCAGCATATTTCAACCGGATATTCTCGCTGGTTTCAATCAATTGGGATGTGGCTTTGTCTTTGCACATGAGTAAGTTACGCAGGTGTTCGCCAAGACCAATAAGAAAATGTTGCCCATCGAAACCATTATTAAAAATCTCATTGATAGTAATCAGGGTTTGCGATAGGTTACCCGATAACATAGAATTCGTTATAACAAAATAGTAATCGTAATCAAGAACATTCAGGTTTTCGATCACTTTGGCATAAGTGAGCTCATTACCGCCGAAACTAACAATCTGGTCAAAAATGGAAAGCGCATCACGCAAGGCTCCATCTGCTTTTTGCGCAATAATATGCAAGGCTTGTTCTTCTGCTATAACATTTTCACTTTTTGCGACAAATGACAGGTGTTTTGCAATGTCCTCAATCCCTATACGTTTAAAATCAAAAATCTGGCAGCGGGATAATATTGTAGGAATAATTTTATGCTTATCAGTTGTAGCCAGAATAAATTTGGCGTATGCAGGCGGTTCTTCAAGGGTTTTAAGAAATGAATTGAAAGCCGCGTTGCTAAGCATATGCACCTCATCAATAATATAAACTTTATACCGGCCGGCCTGTGGCGGAATCCGTACCTGGTCAATCAGGCTGCGGATACCATCCACCGAATTATTGGATGCTGCATCAAGCTCGTGGATGTTAAAAGAAGAAGATTCGTTAAATGAAACACATGAAGGGCATACATTGCAAGCTTCTGTTGTATCAGTCGGATTGTCGCAATTTATTGTCTTGGCAAGGATTCGTGCACAGGTGGTCTTTCCCACGCCGCGGGGACCGCAAAAAAGAAATGCCTGAGCCAGTTGGTTATTGCGGATAGCGTTCTTAAGCGTTGTAGTAATTGATGACTGCCCAACCACAGTATCAAAAGTTGCAGGCCTGTATTTACGGGCCGAAACAATAAAATTTTCCATTCTTTTTTCCTTCTGTAGGAGGCCAAAAATACAAACTTTTCATCGATTTTCGGGAGACTATGAGAGGGACAATTGTTAATACGTCAAAATTATTTGGGAACCTGAATGGCTGCCGCTATTATGCTATCTTTGCTACAGAATCACTATGTTAGTATGTTGCTGATTTATACTCCCCGGATAACCAAAAGGTTGAGTTTCATTTTAAGGCTGTTGCTCAACGATGTGATAGGCATTGAAATGGTTGTTACATCAAGGATTGATGAATACTTGTCCTGCAGAGGACCAAAACTGGCTTATGGTGCTTGCCCTTCACCCGGCGAACTCTACATGGCTTCTTCCGGCCTGCTTTTTGAAACAGGAATTTCCGGTAAGGAATTGCGTTACTTCGATTTTGAAGGTTCACGGGCTTTCTTCCCTGTTTATGATGATGGTTCTTTATTTCCGTTTGATATGCTATCTGCATCATTCTTCCTTGTGTCACGCTATGAGGAGTACCTGCCGCATATCCGCGATATACATGGGCGATTTCAAGCCAGGTCAAGTGAGGCATATAAGCAGGGTTTTTTGCGCAGGCCTTTGGTAAATATCTGGGCTATAATGCTGAAAAACAAAATTTCAGAGAGGTATCCGGGTGTTAAATTCAGTAACCGTACATTCCGGTTCATACCTACTTATGATATTGATGCGGCATATTCATACAGGCATAAAGGATTCACTCGTGGGTTTGGTGGTTTTTTAAGGGCCGCCATTCAAGGTGATTTTTCCGAAATAAAACATCGTACGCGCGTTTTGCTTTACCTCGACGCCGATCCTTTTGATACTTTTCCGAAGCAGTTTGAGTGGCAGGAGAAATATAATCTTAATCCTGTCTATTTCATTCTTTTTGCAGATTATGGCTTGAACGATAAAAACATACCGGTGAACAACCGCTATTTTCAAGCATTGATAAAATCAATCGCCGATTATGCTGAAGTTGGGATCCATCCTTCTTATGGTTCATTTAGCAAACCTGATAAACTTGGCGAGGAAATTGCCAGGCTTTCAAAAGTCCTCAGACGCGAAATTACAAGCAGCAGACAACATTTCCTTAAACTAGAATTACCGGCCACCTACAGGAACCTTATAAATTTAGATATTGAACGGGATTATTCAATGGGATTTGCTTCAGAGTTGGGCTTTAGAGCCGGGATTTGTGATCCGTTTAATTTTTTTGATCTCGATCTCGATATTGAAACCAATTTGCGCGTGTATCCTTTTGCAGTAATGGATGGAACTTTAAACGATTACTTGAAGTTGAAGCCCGAAGAGGCTTTTGATAACATCAAGCCAATGCTGGATGAAGTTAAATCGGTGGGAGGGACTTTTATCAGCCTCTGGCATAACGAATCGCTAAGCGATAAAGGCCGTTGGAAAGGTTGGTTGCCGGTTTATGAAGAATTATTAAAAAACGCCACCTCCTAACGCTGAGTTCAAAACAAAAAAAATCAAAGGTTGATAAGTTTTGTAAAATACGGGGATATCGACAAGGCCAGATGGGATGAATGCATCGAAAAGGCTTTCAATGGAAATATTTACGGCTATTCCTGGTATCTTGATGCTGTTTGCCCTGGTTGGAATGGTTTGATTGAAGACAATTATAAGGCTGTTTTCCCTATTCCATCGGGTAGGAAATACTTTGTAAGCTATATTTATCAACCATATTTCACGCAGCAATTAGGGGTTTTTTCACTCAATCACCTCACAGCAGAGGTCGTAAAGGAATTTATCGATGAAATTCCTGAGAAATATAAATTTGCAGATATCAACCTAAATAAGCTTAATAAGGCAGACCATCTTAAATGCAAAGTTTCCAATTTGCTAAATCACGAACTTGATCTGAATTTTCGATATGAAACTCTTTCTGAAAACTATTCGGAAAACACAAAACGCAATCTTAAGCGGGCCAGGCAATCAAATATTTCGGTTTTATCTTCTACAACTCCTGAAGAGGTAGTGGCGCTTTTCCGGCACAACAGGGGAGTGGGATTGACCCACCTTGGAAATAAAGAATATATTACATTGCTAAAATTGATCAATATATGTATTCATAAAGGAATTGCTGAGGTTGCTTGCGCCTATAGCTCTGATAATGAATTATGTGCAGGCGCTATTTTTATCAAAAGTCATCAAAAAGCCATCTTTGTCTTTTCGGCAGTGAGTGAGTTGGGGCGTACAAATGCTTCAATGACATTGATTATTGATCAGTTTATAAAGCAGCATGCAAACAGTAAGATAACACTAGACTTTGAAGGTTCCAACGACGCTAACCTTGCACGGTTTTATAAAGGTTTTGGAGCCAAAGAACTCACTTATCCCCGAATAACACTTACGCGGCTTTCCGGAATAGCCAATTTGGCGTTAAAGCTTTTGCGGAAATTTCGGGGACGCCTGGAAACATAAGGTATTTTGCTCTACGGAGAGATGTTAAATTATTGCCCAACAGATTAGCCTGCAAATAGTGAATGCATTCCGATTTATCAAGGAAATAGAAACCAGGGGGATTTTCTTATAAACATCGAGAAGCTAAAGTACATTGAGGATGATAAAGGAAATTTGTTATTTTTGCCAGTAATCAAACATTATATAGGGCGGTTGGATTTGTATTTTTATACTAAGCATTCGTTGCTGATAGGTAGCCGAAGCTATCCGAAGTATTGTGCAAAACCATGTTATTCCTTTAGATTAACATAATCAATTATAACAACTATAAACGATGATTATAAACCTGGGAAGCAAAGTTTCTATAATAAATCAATTTATCTCCGAATTACGTGATGTTGAACTTCAGAAAGATGGTATGCGTTTTCGGCGTAACCTCGAACGTTGCGGCGAAGTATTCGCATATGAAATTAGCCGCAAACTCGATTATGAAGAGATAGAGGTGATTACTTCGCTGGGTGTTGCTAATGTTCCTGTACTCAAAGAATTTCCTGTTCTTGGCACCATTCTTCGGGCTGGTCTTCCGCTGCATCAGGGTTTACTAAATGTTTTTGATAAATCTGAGAACGCTTTCGTCTCTGCTTACCGCAAACACCGTAAGGACGGCGAATTTACAATCAAGATTGAATATATTTCAAGTCCCGATCTCACGGATCGCATCCTCATATTATCTGATCCTATGCTGGCTACAGGATTGTCAGTTTCTTTGGCATACAAAGAACTATTAGGCAGGGGGAAACCTAAACACACTCATTTTGTCAGCATACTTGCCAGTACTCAAGGTGTTGAGTATATCAATAAGCACTTTTCGAAAAATGATGTTACCCTTTGGGTTGGCGCAATAGACGATGAACTCACAGCGCAGGCCTACATAGTTCCAGGCTTAGGTGATGCCGGCGATCTTGCCTATGGGAAAAAACTTTGATTTTGATTTTCATTCTGATTTGTTGGCATTGTTCTTGGTAATCTATGTTGCCATTATTATTCTCGGGAATATAAGGTGCATTTATCACGCATTGTTCTTTAGATAATATTTACAGCTTTTGCAACAAAAGGCTTAACAGATAGTTTATTAAGTAATAAGTTATTTTTTTTAGGATGTTTTCTCAAATTGCTACCCATTCTTTCCTCAAATACTTGCTGATACTCGCTATAAGCAGTGTTAAGTTTATATTTGCTCCTCCGCTGTCCTTTGGATTTGGATTCACTTTCCTGCAAACATGGTTTGTGACTACAATGGGTGGAATAGCCGGTGTTGTATTTTTCTTTTATCTGAGTAAAGGGATAATAGCTTTGTATTTCCGTTATTTTGCTAATCATTTATCGTCTTTTTATACGAAATTGCGCACAATTGTGTGGAATCGGTCTCCATTTCAAAGTCATCACAAAAAGGTTTTTACATTCCGGAATAAATCTTTGGTTAAAATTCGTCAGCGTTATGGACTTACAGGTATTATTATTCTTACTCCTATTCTGCTTTCAATACCACTTGGGACTTTTCTGGCTATAAAATATTATTCCAGGCAAAAGAATCTGCTTGGATATCTTTCCTTATCTGTTATCGTGTGGTCGCTATTAATTTCGTCGGCTATCTCCATTCTATAGGATTGTTTTTCGTATGATCCTCCTTCTGTTCAAATGATTCCTGCAGGAAGCAAATGCCTTAATATTTTGTACATTTGCTTGAAACAATTCCGCTGCTGATGAATAAGCTTGTAAGCGAAAATATACGTATTTCAATCAATTCAATACGAAGCCACATGCTTCGATCTGTGCTTACTGTTCTGATCATCTCATTCGGTATTATGGCTGTGGTTGGCATTCTTACTTCCATTGATGCAATTAAATATTACCTTAACGAGAATTTCACTATGATGGGGGCTAACACTTTTACCATACGTAACCGAGGCATGCGGGTGCAAATGGGAAACCATCATAACAGAGCTAAGAATTACAGGGTGATTAGTTACCAGGAGGCTATGGATTTCAAAGAAGTTTTTGATTTCCCGGCTTTCACTTCTGTATTTGTTTTTGCAACTCATACATCTACCGTGAAGTATAATTCTGATAAAACTAATCCCAATGTGCCGGTAATTGGGACTGATGAAGACTATATAGTTACTTCCGGTTATGAAATGGGCGAGGGGCGCAATTTTTCGCCCAACGAAGTATACTATGGTTCACATGTTGCTATTCTAGGCGCTGATGTGATAAAGAAAATCTTTAAACATAATGAAAATGCATTGAATCAAATTGTAACAATTGGTCCAGGGAAATACAAGGTAGTAGGCGTGCTTAAAGAGAAAGGATCAAGTCTGGGAATGAACAGCGATAACCTTTGTATATTACCACTTAATAATGTTCGCCAGGTATTTCCTAAGCCAGACATGTCTTATTCCATTAATGTCTTAACTACTGATCCCTTGGCTCTCGACCCAGCTGTTGGCGAAGCCACAGGGCTATTCCGCATAATCCGGAAAGTAGCTGTTAATGAAGAAGATAGTTTTGACGTTTCAAAGAGTGATAACCTGGCAAGCATGTTATTTGAGAATTTGAAGTATCTCCGTATTGCAGCAATTATTATTGGTGCAATAACATTGCTCGGGGCTGCCATTGGTCTGATGAATATAATGCTTGTTTCAGTCTCCGAACGTACCCGCGAAATCGGGATTCGTAAGGCAATTGGGGCGAACAGGAGTACTATCCGAAATCAATTTATGATCGAAGCTATTGTAATAGCTCAATTAGGAGGATTTCTCGGAATTATACTGGGCATTGCAATTGGTAATGGCCTTGCTATGCTCATTGGTAGTAAGTTCATCATACCCTGGTTGTGGATAGTTTCGGGTGTTTCGCTTTGTTTTATTGTAGCCTTGTTATCAGGGATACTTCCAGCCCGCAAAGCAGCAAATCTCGATCCCATCGAAGCCCTGCGTTACGAATAACCTTTTCATTCTTACCTTATAACAGTTGTAACTGCAATAAGCTGGTCGTAGAGATCACCTTTGGCGCGGTGATAGACACAAATCGTGTAGCTGTTTTCTGTTTCAGAATGGTTGCCTTCCACGAATGCAGATTCTCCAACTTTACTTCTGTTTGGAAGATAGAGGTAGATATAGTTATAATACCCTTGTTTGAGATAGAGTGTGGCTTCGTATCTCCTGGTGGCAAAATTATATTTCATGCGCGATTCATCATTAAACTGCCACGAAGTAAGCTTCCCTGCAACATAAATGCTGCCTCCCGACATTGGTGTAGTATTAGGAAGAAAAAAACGGACATACGCGTAATCTGCTTCCACTTGCGAATCAGTGCCATCTTCTGTCTTTATAATATACCGGCCGTCAATATCTTTATCTGAAAGATATACTTTGAATGTGCGTCGCTGATCAGGCCATAACATAACCTGATAACCAGTATCAGTGTTGGTAACATCGTGCAGTCGTTCAGATAGTGTCAGAAGACTTTTTATGCTGAAATACCTGAATTCATTTCCACCTTCAAAAGAGTTGCTGCCATCTGAATAGTGGTAATCAAGTTCATCCCCTTTAACGAGGTATGGTTTTAAATTCGTATTCGCATTATCCCAACGTCCATTCTGCCTTACTACTACGCTTAGATCTCGGAAAGGTTCGGCAATGTAATAATTACCGGTAAAAATGCTAAAGCCAACATCCTGACGGTAGTCCTGGTCTTCAATAATTGCTGCCCTTGTCACTTTTGGATCAACAGATACACGTTGATCAACAATCATAAATCTGGAAGTAAATGCAAGGTTTTCCGGATTATCACCAATATAAACTTTTAAGATGTAGTTTCCCGACAGGGTTATTTTGAAGTTGTCGTTCGGGAAGAGAAGATCATAGTGTGTAAATTTCTGCCAGGTGTTAAATGAAAAGTGATAATCATTGATAACATCATCAGTAAAACCATCAATATATTCATTTGGCCGAATATCGGATGTTTGCCAGTTTGCACTGCAATGAACAACAGTATAATGATATGATTTTACATCTGCCTGCAGATCATCGAAAGACAGTGCGAGTTGTTCGTCGCTGTTGAGTTGAATTACGGGATCAGTTAGTTCCCAACCTGACCGATGAAGAAGAACCGTTTTGATATCAGGTTGGTAAATATGATCTTCATTCCGCAAGTATCCTTCAGAGAAATAGTCTGTAGTGTCAGGCCCTTCTTGAAGTGTGGGGATAAATCCGGCTGTTGAAATACAGGGAATACAGGATAGTAATAATATCAAAGTAGCCGTTTTAATCAATAATGCCATGGAAGTGATATTGTTGTAGTTCATTGGATAAAATTAGTATTAAACCAGTTATAAACCCGATGCTGTGATTTTTTCTGATAAAATCATGGTTACAAGTGTTGTATCTTATTGAATTTTTGCAAGTGTTTCTTTTATACTTTCGGACTGTCAAATCAAAACTATGAACCGAAGCATAATATACGCATTAATCCTGGTGATTATCTGCCCGGCTTTATTACACTGCCAAACGGTAAGGACAACTCAACCTGTAAAGTTTAACGGAGAAGCCCAGGGGACCTACTATGTCGTTACTTATTTTGATAAACAAGATCGTAACTTTCAGGTTGAAATCGATTCGTTGTTTAAGCGATTTGATTCATCGGTGTCAGTTTATATGCCGGCATCCATCATTTCGCGGATAAACAACAATGATAATACCGTCAGTACTGACAGGGTTTTTAACATGGTTTTCAATAAGTCTATGGAAATATCGGCCAATACAGGAGGAGCATTTGATATTACCGTTGGACCGTTGGTTAATGCCTGGGGATTCGGCTTTACCAGCCGTATAAAAGTTGACCAGCATGGGATTGATAGTTTGCTTCCGCTTGTGAATTACAAGGCTGTTCATCTTATCGGGAATAAAGTGTACAAGGATAATCCGGGAATTAAACTAGACTTTAATGCAATAGCGCAGGGGTTTTCGACTGATGAAATAGGAGAGTTTCTCTTATCCAAAGGAATTGAAAATTTCCTGATTGATGTGGGTGGCGAAATCCTTGGCCGGGGTAAAAAAACAAATGGTTCCTTCTGGAACGTAGGTGTTGAAAAGCCATCTGCTGATGCTGATGATTCCCGCACCTTGAAAGCAGTCGTGAAATTACAGAACATGGCATTGTCAACATCAGGAAACTACCGCAAGTATTTCGAAGAGAATGGTGTCAGGTATTCACACACCATTAACCCGAAAACAGGTTTTCCGGTGAAGCATTCATTGCTAAGTGTTTCTGTACTGGCATCAGATTGTATGACGGCAGATGCTTATGCTACAGCATTTATGGTGATGGGTCTTGAGAAGACAAAGGCTTTTCTGAAACAGCATTCTGAATTGCAGGGTTATTTCATTTATTCCGATACTCACGGCAAACTTAATACTTACTCTACCAAAGGATTCAAAGATATTATTGAAGAGCAATACTAAAATAATATTTTGCACCTGACAGTAAAGTTCCCCCGATACAAAATATTCATAAAAAGACAGATAGAAATTTTATAAAATCCTCCCGGGATGAAATAAACTCAGGTGGCCACTCAGGAATAAGAATCTGAAATAAATCCCTGCCACATCTCAGCAACAGGGATTAATTATAACTCTAAGTACTCCAAACCCAAGGCACTTTAGGAACTTATTATCAGCCCCCTTTCACCTCACTCTTAATTCTCTGAATATGCCCCCGGCCGAGCGCTTTCACCTCACATCCTAATTCAAAATAGCGGCGGATGGCCTGGTCGGATAATATTCCGAAACAATCGATAACAGCAAGTGGCTGCCCTGCCCATTTTACAATATCATCAGGTGAAAGTGAAAGGTAAGCAGTATGTGGTACGGCGAAAATGACAGCTTCGGCACCTTTTAATGCAAGCGGCAAATCTTTCAGCACGGTTGTTTCGGTGAGATGTTCCTGGTTGCGGAAGAAACGTTTCCATGAATGCCCCGGTGACGGGTATTCGTCCTGAGTTTCCAGCTCATACCAGTGATCCACATACGGATCATGAATTTTCATTTCGGCGCCCATTTCCACGAGTTTACGCACAACCATTTCGCTGCCGCTGTAGCGGGTATCGCCAACATCCTGGCGGTAGCTGGCACCACAAATAACAACATCAGCTCCGGCAATATATCTTGCCATATTGCGCAAGGCATCACGGACAAGTTCAGCAACATGCAGCGCACGGGTATCGTTTATGTCAATTGCCGTAGGTGTTATCTTGAATATCTCATCTCCGTCTTCGAAACCAAGAATATGGCGGTAAGCCCAATAGCCGAGTCCACCATCCTTTGGCAGGCAGTAGCCTCCAACACCCGGTCCCGGAAAAATCATATTGCTGTGAGTGGGGCGCATTTTTATGGCATTTATCACCTTGATCAAATCCACACCGTTGCGTTCGGCAAAAAGACTCCATTCGTTCATATAGGCCAGGATGGTTGCCCGATACGAATTCTCAACAATCTTTGTAGTTTCAGATTCAATCGGACGATCCATTACCGTGAGAGGGAAATCTTTTGTATTGAGCACTTCGTGCAGGAATTTTTCAACCCGTGCACGGGCTTCGCCTTCGCAACCTGAGCATACTCTCCAGAAATCACGGATACTTGAAACATATTCGCGCCCAGGCATTACCCGCTCGAAACTGTGCGCAAGCAATGGTACCGATGCAATTCCCCGCTTTGTAAATGCTTTCTTCATTATTGGCCAGGCTACAAATTCGGTTGTGCCAGGAGCAACAGTTGTTTCGATGAGTGTGAGGCAATGCGGCTGAATTTTCTCGCCAATTGTTTTGATAGTTGCTTCGAGAGCTGCCATATCCGCTTCGCCGGTGCGCATATCGCCCAGGTCGTGCTTTGTAAAATCACACTGAACGTCAACTACAACCACATCAGCAAATTCAAGGACTTCACTGTTATATGAAGCAATAAGTGTTTTCTTTTGATTTACACAACGGGTAATGATCAGATCCACTTCAGGGTCTTCGGCCTTTACAGGTGACTCTCCCCTGTTGAGCATCGGAATTTTCCAGTAGCTGCGCATGCTGGGGCGCTGGCACCCGATCACAAATTTTGAAGGGTTTCCTGTTTCTTTATCAACAGTATCAGCAATGATGGCAGCCATAACGGCACCAACAAAACCAACGCCCATAACCACAACAATTTCTTTCTTTTCGGCACGGGCTTTTGCTACAAGTGAAGCTACTCTTTCTTTTTCAAGTTGGTAGTCTTGTTTTTCGGGAATAGGGAATTTTTCGCCAGAGGGGCTTAGGGAGTAGATGGTTTCAGTTGGCATAGAGCAATGATTTAAATTTGTGACTTATTGAAGTTTTTATGAGAATTATTTGAAAAACGCTTCAAAGCTACGAACAATTATTCCATGCAATATATATTGTTGGTTAAATTTTGTTCATTTCAGTCAGGCCATCTCTCTACTATTCGTTTATCTGTCTGTTTTATATTCAGAGATGGCGCTTGTCTTCACTTTTCGCTGGTTCCGGATAAATGTTCCTGCATTATTTCTATTTTTGCATAATGCAGGAAACCATTCTTATTCTTGATTTCGGTTCACAATACACCCAACTTATTGCACGGCGGGTGCGCGAACTGAATGTTTATTGCGAAATCCATCCATACTACCGTTATCCGGAACTCACATCTGACGTAAGAGGCGTAATTCTTTCCGGAAGTCCGTTTTCGGTGCGAGATGCTGATGCCCCTTCGCCTGACCTGAGCGCTATACGCGGGAAATTCCCCTTGCTCGGAGTATGTTATGGCGCTCAGTACCTGTCGCAAAGTTCGGGTGGTGTGGTTATCCCTTCCAAAACTAGAGAATATGGCCGTGCAAACTTATCCTACATAAACACATCTGATCCGCTTCTTTCAGGAATGACGCAGGGCAGCCAGGTATGGATGTCCCATGGCGACACTATCCACGTTGCTCCCGCTGATTTTGAAGTTATTGCCGGCACCGGCGATGTGGCAATTGCCGGATTTCACGTTAAAGGTGAGCCTACCTTTGGCATTCAGTTCCATCCGGAGGTATATCACACAACAGAAGGCAGTATACTGCTCCGTAATTTTATTATAAACATCTGTGGCTGCAACCAGACCTGGACGCCTGACTCCTTTGCCGATTCAACCATTGCATGGTTGCAGGAAACAATTGGAAACGATAAAGTTGTTCTTGGACTTTCTGGCGGAGTGGATTCTTCAGTAGCTGCAGTTTTACTTCATAAAGCTATTGGCCGGCAGTTACATTGCGTATTTGTGGATAATGGCCTTCTTCGCAAAAATGAATTTCATGATGTGCTGGATTCATACCTTCACATGGGACTTAACGTAAAAGGTGTTGATGCAGCGGAGCAATTCCTTTCCGCATTGAAAGGAATTTCGGAACCCGAGCTCAAAAGGAAAGCTATTGGCAAAACCTTTATCGAAGTTTTTGATGCCGAAGCGCATCGTATTCAGGATGTAAAATGGCTTGCCCAGGGAACTATTTACCCCGATGTTATCGAATCGGTTTCAGTTAACGGCGGACCATCAGCAACAATTAAATCGCACCACAACGTTGGTGGGCTTCCCGACTTTATGAATCTTAAAGTTGTCGAACCCCTTAAAAGCCTTTTCAAGGATGAGGTACGGAGGGTGGGAACTGCGTTGGGTATAAATCCAGCCATATTGCAGCGGCATCCTTTCCCAGGGCCGGGGCTGGGGATTAGGATTCTTGGTGATGTAACGGCTGATAAAGTCCGCGCTTTGCAGGAAGCAGATCATATTTTTATTGAAGGCCTTAAAACTGCCGGACTCTATGATAAAGTTTGGCAGGCAGCGACCATACTTTTACCGGTTCAATCTGTGGGTGTTATGGGCGATGAACGCACATATGAGAATGTGGTGGCCTTACGGGCTGTTGGTTCAACAGATGGCATGACAGCCGATTGGTCACATCTGCCATATGAGTTTCTGGCAAAAGTATCCAGCGACATTATTAACAAAGTAAAAGGTGTTAATCGTGTGGTATATGATATCAGTTCCAAACCACCGGCAACCATTGAATGGGAATAGAGCCAGGCCTGACATATTATCTTTTATCAGGTACAATCAGACTACTTAATGATTTATTAACAAACCTGCATGCTGCAGGCAGGGATTAACGAAATAAGAAGTAAAAATAAGGTGAAAATAATTCGCAAATAAATCATCGTTAACCGTTTTTCTTAAATCAAAAGTTTAAATTTATCGCATGTATAGAATAAAGAACTTCCTTCTGTTAACTACGCTGCTTTTTTTGAGTCTGAGCAGCTTCGCGCAGGATAATCCTACTGTATCCAGGACTTCGACAATAGAGAAGTACAAAGGGAAATCCTACTTTATACACTTCGTGAAAGATGGCGAAACGCTTGACAAGATTGCTACAGCCTACAACATCACAACCGAGATAATAAAAGCCGAAAACCCCGAAGCCCAGCAAAGGCTTTATGCAAACCAGGTGCTAAGGATTCCAGTAACAGCAGCAAATGAGATTCCTTCAGCCCCGAAAAAGGAAGAGAAAGAAAACAGAAGCAAGGTTGAACCCGCTACCGAACCACAAAAAAACATTTACCCGCTGGAAAATCAAAAGCCGGCTTTCACATACTTTGATTATGAAGTAAGGAAGAAAGAAACCCTTTACGGCATTTCCAAACAGTTTGGTGTGAGCGTTGATGATATTGTTGCTGCAAACCCCGGATTGCAAAACATACAGGAAGGCATGACCCTGCGTATTCCAAAGAAGGACTGGCAAACTCCGCCACCTGCCGTACAAAAGGGTACTCCTGCCGAACCAAAACCCCAGCCCAATCCTCTTGTAGTTCCTTATCCGGCTCAATCAACCAGTCAATATGATCTTTACGAAGTACAGCAGAAAGAAACCTTATACAGCATAGCCCATGCGCATTTTATAAGTGTCGAAAAACTGATTGAGCTCAACCCTGAACTTGAACAGGGGCTTAAATCTACCCAGGTTATTAAGGTTCCACGAACTTCTGCTTCAGGAAATACAGGTGTCCAGGAGAAACAGGAATCGGAAACGCAAAGTAATCCGGCATCTGAAATGAAGACCGAACCAATTGTGACGGAACCCTATATTCCCGACAACAATTGCAAACCCGATGCTAAATCAGGGCGGTTGTACCATGTGGCCCTCCTGTTGCCATTCAGCCTGACCGAAAGCGATAGCCTCCTCGCCACGGATGTTACCAAACTAAAACCTGCCGGTGCATACCGCTCCTTTAACTTTGTCCAGGTTTACGAAGGTGCGATGCTCGCTCTTGACTCACTTGAGAAAACAGGTGCAAATGTGAAGTTCTATGTTTATGATTCCGACAACGGCAACGACACTATCAAAACATGGAAAATTATTGCAAAGCCCGAGATGAAAGAAATGGATCTTATAATAGGTCCGGTGTTTGCCAAGAGTTTTGTGACTGCCGCCCGTTTTGCTGCCAGGCACCATATTAATATCGTTAACCCTTTATCAAAACGTAACGAAATAGTGAAAGGGAATCCATTCATTTTTAAAGTGCAGCCTTCCGAAAAAGCCATTGCTGTGAAACTTTCCACATTCATTGTTAATAAACACCCTGATGCCAACGTGTTGATTGTCCGCAATACGCGCGACGAAAACCCCGATCTTGCCAAACTCATCCAGAATGAAATGAAGGCTGCTTTGCAAAAAGCCGGCAGGGGTGCCACTTCAATTCCTGTATCCGATATTATTTACCAGACAGAATTTTTCGGAGGCGTATCCAAAAACCTTTCACTCATAAAACAGAACATCGTAATTGTACTATCAGGCAATTCGGTGCTAATCCCCGATTTTATTTCCAGGCTTAATGCCTTCACAAAGGATCACCGGATTATCCTTGTTGGGATGCCGGGCTGGGAAACGCTGGAACCGGAAACCGATTACCTGGTTAACCTCAACTATCACCAGTATTCCACAAGTTGGGTAGATTATAAAGATGCAAGTGTTCAGAAATTCGTTAAGCAGTTCCGCGACCGCTTCGCCACCGAACCTGAAGATGAGAAATACGCCTTCCTCGGTTACGACCTCTCCTTTTGTTTTATTAAAGCCCTGATGGATTATGGACACGATTTCGGGCCTTGCATGGCTTCAGAAAATGC
>CAZEDO010000031.1:0-33883 GCA_964511085.1 uncultured Lentimicrobiaceae bacterium | reverse complement strand
GGAAACAGTTGTAGCTATTGTTGGTTGATTAGCTGCAGTGGCAATGATGGCAGAAGTTCCGGCGGACGGAACACCAGCTGTCCAGTTGCCGGCATCTGTCCAACTGGTGCTGGTTGCGCCTGTCCATTGCGGTGCGTTGAGAAAAATGTTATTAAGTAAACTGAAACAATTGGAAGCATTCGTGGTAATTTGAGTATTTAAACCTCCTATATACTGATTAACTTTCGTGGGGTAGGGTGAAGTAGTGAAATTGACTGTCAGATTAGCCGTTGTGTTTATTGAAAACCCCACCGTGTTGGTCATGCGCAAGCGGCAAACCCTTGTACCAGGAGCCGTTGTACTGATTATAGTCCCGTTTCCTGCACCAGGGCCTGTTTTCGGGGTAAGTTTAATGGCGTTCTGACTCTGAATAAATAATACACTTGGTGGCAACTGGGTAGACAATAACTCTGAAGAACCGGAAACAATGGATATACTTATTGTCCCACTATTGTAAATAGCGGGGTTTACAACAATGCCGACCTGTACTGTCGCTAATTCAAAAGGCGTGGCTGCATCCATATCCTGTAAGTAAACATCGAATTCCAGAACGTTGTTAAGCCCGGAAATTGTACTTGATTGTACATCGTTCCTGAGCGTAAGGTTAATACTGCTGATAGCAAGTGGTGAATACCTCCTTTGGGCATTCACTTGCAGTACAGCCAGCATTACAAGAAGTAGCAGGGTGATTTTTATCAGCTGAGCGGATATTTTTTTCATTGGTTACGAATTATTTGGTTAATGACTATTTAGTATCAGGTTAATGAAAAAGGAAATCCCCCCTGATTTACAGGGAGGTTTCCTAAAATAAATTACGGTGTAGCAATTCCGATAGCCATAGCAGCATTGTTTTCAATGATACCCATGTCGGAAGAATCAATTAAGCCATCTCCGTTGCAATCATCAAAAAGGTAACCTGAGCTGGCTGATGCTGCATCATTTTCAACATATCCCATATCACTGCCGTCGATTACTCCATCCTGGTTTACGTCGCCACCATAGATTGCATACCCCATATCGGCCATTTGTAAGAGATTGCCACCCCATACTTTTGCTGGTGTGCCGAAAGATTTGCTAATATAGCTTCCTGCAAATGATACAGCAGTTGCACTTACAGTCTCGAGGCTATTACGATGCTTAATGGTGATGTAGTAAGAACCATAATAATTTGCAGGTACTAAAACAGTTGACATTCCTGAAGTACTCAGATCTACAGTATCTGAGAAAGCAATAGTATTATAGTTCGCAGCATTGTGCAATTCCACGGTTATCCGGTCAGCTACATCAGGATCAGCATAAACAAACCCTGTTTCATCCATTGCCCGCCTCATTGAACCATAACCATCATATAGACCTTCCAGTAATACATCACTTAGATCCAGCGACTTGTAATCAATCAAGGTGCTGAATGCTACATTTTGGCCATAAAATGTGCCCATCGCGTTGGTTGCAAAAGCCCGCACATTGTAATTGGTATTTTGGTTTAAATCAATCAAGCTGCTTACGAAAGCACCAGTGCCAGTGTTTTCATCCGTTAAGATGCTGTTTGCAATGGTTGGATTTGCTGAAGGTCCCCAGCAAACGCCGCGTGAAGTAATCGTGGCACCGCCATCGGAAGAGATGTTACCTCCACCTGTTGCGGATTCTATGGTTATATCTGTAATAGCACTTGTTGTAACAACAGGAGGCGAAAGTGTAGTAACTGAGATGTCATCCATTGCAATATATTCCAGATCCGCTATGGAATAGGCATACCAACCAAAATAGTAGATTCCTGTTGCAGAAGGGGTGAAGGATACTTGATATTGGGTCCATACATCATCCATCAAGTTGGAATTATTCCACAAAACGGTTCCGGCAGCCATCCCTGCGAGTGATGGATTAGTGCTAGCTGTTAGTTTAAGCCTCTCCGGATATATTGAAAATCCGGGAGCCTGTATCCAGAACGATACGCCGTAAACTACATCCTTGGTCATTGACATAGGTGGAGATACCAGCCATTCGGCCTTGGGATCAGTTGAACTATAAAAAACACCTGCAAAATTTGGCGCGGAATGAGGAATAATATCTGTATTCCCGGGATTATTGGCGGTTATCCATGGTTGCATTGCTGCCGATGAATACTGAGACCAGCCTGAGGGGATCGCGGGGTAGGCAGCAGCATCAAAATTCTCAAAATAAGGAATTGTCACCGACGGATTTCCTGTGCCGGTAAGCACTACATTATGCGTGGCAGGAAGGTTATCAATGATAGTAAGGTTAGCTGTTTTAGAACCGGTGGAGGTAGGGGCAAATTTTACCGACACTGTAGCAGATGCACCCTCCAGAATATGCAGTGGATAGGTGTTGGCATCAGTAAGAATAAACTGGCCAGCCTGGGCACCTGTAAGTGTTGGAGCCGGGTTGATAATCAGATCTCCTCCGGATGTATTGGAAATAATAAATATCTGGGCAGCAGATTGCAGCGTTACGTTTTGCGTGCCGAAGTCTTTGGAAGCAGGATCTACTGAAAATACAGGGACCGTCAGAATCCGGGTCACCGAAACCTGATCCAGCCCTATATCATCGTTACCATAATCGGAAAGAGACCCGAAACGAATCATGAATCTGGCTGAATTGTAAACAGACATATCAATTGTAATTGTTTTTTTCGACCAGGATGCATCCGTTGTATAGGTAGCTATACTTGCCGACCAGGTAGTGCCGCCATCAGCCGAAAAATAGACATCCATCTGATCTGTTCCTGTTGGGTTGATGTAGTAAAAGTTCAGTTTTACAACATCAGCGGCAAGAAAGCTGCTCAGGTTAAGGTCTTCTGTTTCCATATATGCAGTCTCATCGGCATAAATGCCATAGCTGTGAAATCTTGCATAATGTGCTGTGTTTAAAGCTCCCTGAGCAGAAGGTGATCCATCAGTATCATATTCCCACCCCGTTGTATATTCATTCCGGTGCCATGCACTAGTACTTACTGCACCAACATCACTTCTCCAACATGAAGTAGGAACCGGTGAAGTCCAGCTGCCATCGAAAGTTTCTTCATAAGGCAAGGTTACTGCGAAGCAAACAGTTTGGAATGTAAGGTCGGAACCATATGTGGTACCATAAGCGTTGGTTGCATAAGCCCTCACATGATAAACAGTGTTACTCGTAAGACCTGTAATGCTACTGGTAAATATACCTCTGCCAGTTCCATCGCTGGTAAAGCTGCCGTTGAGGTCTGGATTTATGGTAATTCCATAACATACCCCACGTGCTGTTACAGAGCTGTTGAAATCGTTTGTGACATTTCCACCACTGCTTGCTGTTGTAGCTGCAACAGCTGTTGCAGCAGTAGTAGTAATCGTTGGAGGAGCATAGGTTGTAAACGAAGTTTCGGTACCATAGCCAATTCCTACACTGTTAACAGCATAAGCATTTATATAATAGAGAGTGCCTGGGGTTAATCCTGTCAAACCAAGTGAATATACGCCAATACCCGGTGCTGCAGCTGATATTTTGCTAACTCCTGCACCTCCGACCAATGGGGTAACTGTGGTAGCATAAACAAAACCATTCTCCGTTACAGGGCCACTGCCTCCGTCGTCAGCTACTGTTCCGCCTGCTGTTGCGGTGCTGGTAACTATACCCGAAACAGTACCCATAATTACAGCTGGCGCGAATACATTAAGTGTAGTGAAGCTAAGTTCAGAACCATAGGATGTTCCATTTGTATTGGTAGCATAAGCCCGGTAATAATAAAGTGTATTGGGTAATAAGCCGGAAATGCTGCTGATAAAAGAACCTGTTCCCGAACCATTTGTTGTATGACCACTGGCAATAGTTGGGTTAGCCGTTGTACTCCAGCAAACTCCGCGTGAAGTTACTGCATTGCCCACAGTAACATTTCCGCCACTTTGTGCTGTGCTGCCGGTAATTGCATCAGCTACAGTTGTAGTAACAGTAGGCAAAGGTGTAGACTCTACTGTGATATCATCCACATAGATACCCCACTGATCAGGGATGCTATAGTTATGGAAACCAATGTAAAATGTGCCCGTAGTGGCAGGAATAAAAGTTACAGATCCCAGGGTATAAGTAGAGATGTTGTAATTGGCTTGTGTGAAAAGAGCCTCACTTATCATGTTATCGGCATAAGGCAGACTGCCGTATTTTATTTCCAGATTTTCTAAAGAACTACCATCAACTGCCCTGTAATAGAATTTGAGGTCGTAACTGTGCCCGGCAGTAAGGTTCAATCCCTGGGTAAAATACCAATCGTCCATCGTAACACCAATATCGCTAAAGCCAACAGATAGTTTTTTTGTACCGCTATGAGTGTAGTTGATTGAAGTTTTCCACCTAACGCCATCATCATTTACATCCTCAACAACGCCGCAACCAACAGAAGGAACGGTATAAGAATCAAAGTTTTCGCTATATGGTAAAGCAGTGCTGTTGCACCAGGTTGAAACAACAAGGGTAGGACTATATACACTGTAACAACTGCCTGAAACTGCCCTGACTCTCACATAGTATGGTGTTGCAGCTGATAATCCTGTAACATTCCTACTGAGCGTACCTGTTCCAAGATCAAGATTGTGATATCCTGAAACAAAACTGGCAAAAGCTGCATCGGTAGCTACATCTATCAGATACCTGACGCCGGCGGTACTTGAAGCCGTCCAGCTGGCAGTGAAGCTGCTGGTAGTAACCAATGATTTTGTTGGGGTACCAGGAGTGCCTGTTGCCGCGGTGCAAGTTGTAATACTGCCTGTAAGCGGCAAAATGGTCAAATAGATTGGACCGTAGCAGCCACTGTTATTGAAGCTGTATATATAGTAATAGTAAGTAGTATTGACAGTAAGCGCTGTCTCGGTAAAAGTGGTAGCGTTACTGGCAGAAACTATAGTGCCATTGCCAAGAGAAGCACCAACGGTGTAGGTTGTGTGATCAACCGGGTTGGTAATTACGGCTAAAGAGCTATATCGCACAACCAGATAATCACTTGGTGCAGGGACAGCTGCAGAAAATGAAACAATAAAGCCTGTTGCTGTTACATAGGATGAAACAAGCAAGGTTGGCTGTGCAGCAGGAGTGCTGCATGAAGTAAGGTTCCCATAAGCAAAATACCCATTGTAGGAAGCTGCCGGTATCGGTGTGCCAGTTGTGGTAAGAGTATTGGGTGTACCTGCTGTGAATGTGGAAACTGACGGTACTGCAACATAGGTTCCGGTGGCAGAGGTTGCCTGAAGAATCTGGTTCCCATCTACAATGCCTTCATCCCCTATATTGAGATACGTACTTATGAAGTTGGCATTGCCATTAGTAATCAAAGCTTCCATGCGATGGCGCGAAAGAGCGGAAACTCCTGATCCACCTGATCCACTGTTATTCGTAAAGGCTTCACCAGAAATAGAAACCGTACCACCTGCATTCGTAGTAGGATCAATATAAGCAGGCATATACACATCATCTTTCCCTATTGGATAGAAAGTTGCAGCAGTATATGTTCCGGCAGCAGTGCGGCTGGCAGCAAAACTGCGTACCAGCTTGCCATCAACATAAGCTGTGGCCGAGCCACCGCTGATGGATGTACCCGTAAATGGAAGCAGCAATGAGTTAACTCCGGTATGTAACAAGCCAGTAGTAAGGGTAAGCAGGCCTGCAGCGGCTGTGGTTCCAACGGTGAGATCGCCTCCCGAAAGAGTAACACCCGGCGCATTATTGATCACAAGGTTATTGATTACCCTTGAGGATGGTATTTCAAACCCGGTTGTTGTAGCCGTGGTGGCCGTAGTGTAATTTTCAGTTATTCCACCAGTACCTATATTGAATGTTGGTGCAGCATCAAATAACCCAGCAGGAGCAGTACCTCCGCCCCGTTGGATATAAACTGACGAAGCACCGCCAATACCTAAATTAAACTGATTGCTGTTGATAAATGATCCGGCAAACAAATTAACCCGGGTTGTGTATATAGGAGAACTTAACGTTACATTGGCTGTATTTGATATGCCAACACCGCTTCCTATAAATGGCAGGGCTGCAGTACCAAATGTTCCGGTTCCCGAATAGGTTTGAGCTGCACTACCCGAAAAATCAAAACGGCTGCCTGCCACAAGACCTAGTATTACTCCATTATTGGTTACATTTCCTGAAACGCTTGCAGTCATTCCCTTGCAATCAAACGTAGTTCCTGTATTTA
This sequence comes from uncultured Lentimicrobiaceae bacterium, assembly GCA_964511085.1. Classification (GTDB taxonomy): domain Bacteria; phylum Bacteroidota; class Bacteroidia; order Bacteroidales; family DASVHX01; genus DASVHX01. The sequence goes on along the minus strand of CAZEDO010000031.1, from coordinate 27,657 downwards.
CAGTAAGCGGCCCGAAAATGAATAACTGACCTGCAGTTTGATATACCTCCACACTTTTATTATTGGTGGTATTATCAATAACAATTCCGGGAGCATAACCATACAGCCTGAAATTAAAGTTAGTAGCTGTTGCAGCCCTCCCCACCTGTAAGGTTCCTCCTGTGATATTGGGCACAGCTATATTGTAATAATCTCTTGAGGATGCGGAAAGTGTCGCAGAGTTTCGTGTACATAATATAATGGTGCCTCCGCTCATATTAAATACGGATGAAGCAGAACTTATCTGAAAACAAGCCAGGTTTGCAGTAGAACTACCACCAGTAGCAACATTAAAAATCCCTCCGGTCTGGGTGTATGTAATGGCTGTAGTTGCTGCAGGTGTATAGAATTTTCCCCCAGTTGTCAAAGTTCCTCCTTCAATTAAAAACACAGCACCTTCTCCTCCTATGAGATAATGAGTAGAGGTCGTGCCTATATTATACGTTCCATTGCTTAATCTGAAAAGGCCATTATTGGTTACTGCACCTCCAATACCTGTCATAGTATAATTTGGATTGTCAATCCATACTCCTCCGGTAGCAGGGATTATATAGGCAGTAGTAACAAAAATCCGGCTACTAAGCGTGAAGGTGCCGCTTATTTTAAGTGTGCCGGCGGTATGTGTAGTAATGAGACCTGCAGTGGCTGCACCGTTAACAGTAAATGTCCTTTGGATATCAAGGACAGGAGGAGTAATGAGCGGTGTTGCTATTGTATTTCCTTTATTCAGGATAGTTGTGGTATATAAATCAAGCGTGGCACCGGTTCCTGAGATAACAGAATTCTGGTTGCCGAAGAATGTGATAGTAACTCTGCCGGTAGTAGATGTGGTGTACATATCAAATATTCCGTTATCAGTAATACTACCTGTATAAGGCGATATGGCAGAGTTTCCTCCTATATATAAATTTTGTATAGTAGTCACGGCTCCTCCATTAAAGCTACCACCTGCGGCAACAGTGATACTTCCATTCACAGTAAAAGTGGAAGCAGTAGTGCTGGTAAATTTCAGAATACCGGTTGCTCCTTGGCCAACTGTTAAATTCAGACAAGTTGGAGTTGTATTATCTATACTTACCGTGTGCCCGTCTGCAATTGTAACATTATCGCCGGCTGTTGGCACTCCGCTGGGCGACCATGTGGCAGCTGCGCTCCAGTTGCCGGTAGCGGCCGAAATTTTTGTTCCTGCGGCATTCGTAATCTGAGAACCTGTTAAATATGGTGATTCAGCTTCAAAAGCTGCAGCTATCCTGTAATAATAGGTTGTTCCGGGGATAAGTTGTGTAAGCACCTGCGTATATACAGTTCCGGTTGCAGCAACAGATGTGGATGCAATATCTGAACCTTGCTGTGTAAATGTAACATTATCTGTTGATTTGTAAATTCTGAATGCTGTTTCGTTGGTGGAGTTATCCGTCCAGCCAATGGTCATACCTGTTTGTGTCACACCTGTGGAAGTAAATGAAACAGGTGCAGCATTGGCAGTTATAAGAGCTCGCGACGACAATGAAATTTCATCTACTGAGGAAGGAACAGTTCCGGTTGAATTATCATTATGCCAAGTGAAAATCAACCGAAAGGTTGTTCCAGCCATACTTGCAGGCAAACTAACGGTTACAAGCGTATATGCTGCGCCATAATCAGCAGCCTGGGCATATACTAATGTTGCCCCGGTCAAAGGCGTATTCGGAGAAGCTGGTGCTGCCGTTGTAGGCGTAAATGATGTAGGAGCTGTATAAACCATGAGTTTATCATAGTAAGTCGTTGAAGACAGGTCCCCATCACCTTTCAATTTAAATGAAAATGTTATTACCGGTTCACCGGCAGGAATAGTAATATCCCGATAAAAATGACTTATTGAGGAAGCAGTATTATCGTATGTATATGAGCTCCCGGAAACATTTGAAATATAAGCACTTTTGGTGCCTGCCGAAAATGTTGCAGTTCCCACATCCCATGCATTTACATCATTAACAACAGTCCATCCGTTGGCCGCCATAGTAGCACCTGTTTCAAACCCGCCATCACCGGTAGGAGAAATCAGGATTGTTTGCCCGAAGCTAACTCCGCACATCACAATGACAGCGGAAAATAAGAGTAGAGACTTTTTCATTTGAAGTGAGTTAAGGTTAGTGAATTTACAGTTAGATTATAGCGAGTTTGATGTAGTTTTCCCTTGAAAAAAGTCCTGATTAATAAAAAAATCACAATTCTGAAACCTCCGTCTGGTTCAATATGCTTTGTACATCCCTTATACAAATAGCATTACTATTGAACATGACAAGCCCACAACAAAGATATTTGGTAATCATATAGGGTGACATCCGTACTGAATGGTATATTCACCTTAAAAAGCACTCAGTACCAGTACGTATTTAGATGATTTTTGGTATTTTTTTCATTAAAACCAATTTCAGCACCTACTTTTGCATTTAGATCAAATGCTATTCAACCTGCGATTTCAAATCACCTGGCTCGTATAAATTGAACATGCTGTTTTTTATATGTCAGCACCTGTAAAATCCTCCTTTCCGGCTCTTATGTCAGCTATAATCCTGATAGCGGTTATACCTCTGCTATTGACAAGCAGCAGGGTTATCGCCAAAGAACCCGAAAAAATAATTTCCACACATATACAAGAGCGATCGTTAGTAAATATTGACAGTCTTTTAAAGGCAAGCCGCTCATTTATGTTTTCGCAGCCCGATAGTGCACGCAGCATTTTAAAGCGTGTGCATGCTATTCTGCCCAACAACGCTTCTGATCAAAAGCTGCAATACCTTATACTTACAGGCTCCACTTTTCATGTTCAGGCCGACTACGGAAAGGCGCTCGAATATTTCAGCCAGGCTTTGTCCCTGGCTTTAAAAACCGGCAATAAAACAAGGGAAGCCGATGTATATAACAGTCTTGGCAAATTAAACCTGAAAACCGGCAATTATAAAGATGCCTCGAACTACCTGCTTAAGTCACTTAAAATTTACGAAGAGCTTGGCCAGAAAGCAGGATATACCAGTGCCCTAAACAATATGGGCTTATTGGCTCTGAAAATTGAGAATCTTACAAAAGCGCAGGATTATTTTACCAGAGCTTATAAGGGTTTCAAACTGCAAAACGACAGCATTGGCATATCAGCTACACTCGGCAATCTTGGTTTGGTGCAGGCTAGGGAGGGAAACAGAAGTTCTGCAATCGTTTATTTTAACAGGGCTATTGCAATCGCACAGCAAAGCGGTAATAAATACGGATTGTGTATTTCGTACCAGGGAATGGCTAATTTGTTTATCGGGATCGAAAAACCAGTACAGTCCATCGAATACTATAAAAAAAGCAAAATCGTAGCCCTGCAGATCAGCCATCCATACCAGGAAGCATACGCAGATCTTGGCATGGCGAGGGTATTGACACAGCAGGATACACCTTCGGAAGCGCTTGTGCTGGCAAAAGAAGCTCTCGTAATTGCACTCAGAATAAACAATAAACCGCTTACCTATGAATGCCACGAAGTGCTTTCTTTGGTATATGAGGCAGCACAGGATTATAAAAACAGCCTGAAGCATTACCGCGAATATACCCGGATCAAGGAAGAGGTAATAAGTCAAACCCTGCTTCATCAGATATACAATCAGGAGATTTCAAGTCTGAGCGAATCCAATACCAATAAACAACTTGAAATTGAGGGGCAGGTTTTGTCTCTCAGTCACAAAAACAGCATAATAATGCTGATTGTCGTTGCTTTTATTTTTGTTGTTACAGGATTGTATCTTATTTATATGAATTACCGTCATCGGCAGAATAAAAAACTTCAGGAAACAATAATCAGCCTTTCAGAGAAAAAATCACGGGCAGCTATTGAAGCAGAGATACAGGAACGCAAGCGCATAGGAGAGGAATTGCATGATGGTCTTGGGCAAATGTTATCGGTGGCCCGGTTGAATATAAGTGCCATGCAACAAAAACCGGCACTAAGTGAAGCTCGTAAAAAAGAGCTGCTTGCTTCTTCTCTTCACAGTGTTGATGAGGCTTTTAACGAACTACGCAATATTTCGCACAACCTTGCCCCTTCTAATCTTTCCCAAAAAGGTTTGGCAGGAGCCATAAATGATCTGGCCACGCAGATAAATCAAAGCAACGGGTTGAAAATGGAAGTCGAAATTTTCGGATCGTACGAGTCGCTGGACCATTTGATTGAAAATTCGTTATACCGCGCTGTTCAGGAGCTGGTCAACAATGCCTTGAAATACGCATTTGCAAAAAAAATATTTGTTCAGATTATCAAGAGTGATACTGAAATAACCTTGATGATAGAAGATAACGGCATTGGCTTCGATGCCGGAAAAGTAATGCGCAATTCCATTGGAGGTCTCAAGAATTTAAAATCGCGGATCGAAAGCCAGAATGGCACTATTTACGTTGACAGCAGCGAAGACCGCGGAACTATCGTTAGCATTGTGTTACCTTCAATAACTTTAGCAAATGCTGCAAAAACCAATTAAGGTTATGATTGTCGACGATCACCAGCTTATTATTAATGGGCTGAAATCGCTGCTGCAAGATGTAGAAGATGTAGTTTTTGCAGGCGGAGCTAATTCCATGGATGAGGCACTGGCGTTTGTGGCAGATCATCATGTGGATGTAGTATTGATGGATATAAATATGCCGGGAGGAACAGGAATTGAAACCACCATCAAACTTAAAGAATTACATCCTTCCATCAGGATACTGGCACTTACGATGCATGAAGATATCAGCATGATCACAAAAATGATTGAAGCCGGTGCCTCAGGCTATATTCTGAAACGAACAAATATGAATGAAGTGCTTGAAGCTATAAGGGTTGTTGCAGGGGACGGTAAATACCTCGGTCGGGATGTGCAATCCATTCTGATGGAAAACTTAAGCTCAAAAGATCCTGTACCGGCTATTCCCTATGGCTCTCCGGCCACATTATCGTCCAGAGAAAAAGAAATACTAACTCTGGTTGCTAAAGAAATGAGTAACGAACAAATTGCTGCCCGTCTGTTTATCAGCGAAAGAACTGTTGAAACCCACCGTCGTAATATTTTTACAAAAACAAAAACCAAGTCTATCGTTGGTCTTATCAAATTTGCAATCAAAAACGGCATGGTTGGAAACGAAGAAGTCTAGAGATAACTATACATCCCGTATTTATCACTTTATCCCGGCTCCAAAAAAGCCACCAACTTCTTCATTGAATTTATCTTTATAATCGATGAGTGTTGAATGGCTTGAATTTGGCAGTATCCACAAATAAGCTTTCGGGATTGATTGTGCTATAAAAAGTGTATGCTTCGTGAGAATAATATCATGATCGCCGCCTATAACAAGCGCTGGACATTGGATCTGCTGCAATTGTTCGCGCGTAATATGTGGTTCGAAAGCATCAAGTTTAACGAGTTTCCGGGTATTGATAATTTCCGGTGTTTGAGGCATCTTTCCCAATGTGTCATAGTAATTCATGCCCAAGGTATAATCAGCTCCGCTGATAGCAGTGCTGTCTGGCCAGAGGTTGGCCCCGGTGATAGCAAGTTTTTTAACTTTATCCGGATGGCGGATTGCCAGCAGTAAACCATTTATACCGCCATCACTCCATCCTAAAACATAACATGAGTCAAGGTGAAGATTATCCAGCAAAGCACTGAAATCGTCAGCCATCATTTCAAAACTCAGTGAATCACCGGTATCAAAAGAATTCCCCTGTGCCCGGCTATCTACCGCAATTACCTTATAATTCTCTGCAAAACAGGGAATCTGGTACATAAAACTTTTCATCGATCCGCTGTTACCATGAATCATGAGCAAAGGCTCGCCCTTACCATAAATTTCATAATACATGTTAAACCCCCGCGTATTCATATAATTACCTGTGTTCACATTTCTTCCGAACATGGTAGTATCGAATGGTGATACTATTAAGGATTGTGCAAAAGCAAACTGATGAGCTATCAGAATAATAGTTATTAATAACAGTGCTTTTACGGGTTTCATGCATTAAAGTTATTTAGAGCAATCAAGAATAAAAGGGACGAGGGACATGGGACGAGGGACGCTGAGAATCGTTGAATATCATGATTTATGCTTGTTTTCTAATGTTTGTATTGACTTTGTTTCCATTGCAATAATGTTATCAATTTTAATAATTCCGGATGCAATATTTTCCTCGCGCAGTAAATGATTACAGCGCCGATACCATCCTTTGCATTCACGGGCAGAGCCACGGCTAATTCTCAGGTAATGCGGATATTCTTTCCCACAACCTCTTCCTTAACCCTCTTCAATATTAGCACATATAGAATCTAAAGATCTTATGAGTTGCCAGGCAATTTCTTATCCGCGGAAATCCTTCATCAATATTTCTGAGTCTTTCCACAATTCATCCCAAAGTTCCATTGAGAGGTTATAGAATTTAATTTCATCTAAACGATCTTCCTTCAATACCCTTATTAAACAATAACAACTGAGAATGACTATAAGAATAATTCCATAACTCTATTTTTGCTATTTGCAATTGTTTTTCGTGCCTCGCCCCTCGTCCATCATCAACATCCAATATACCTTGATATCACCAGACGCTGAATCTCCGAAGTTCCTTCTCCGATCTGTAAAAGTCGCTGGTCGCGGTAGAAACGTTCAACATCATAATCTTTCATTAATCCATATCCACCATGTATCTGTACTGCTTCATCGGCTACTTCTTTAGCAATTTCTGAACAATAGAGTTTGGACATCGCCGCTTCCATGGCAAAAGGAAGGTGGTTATCCTTAAGCCAGCATGCTTTGTAAAGCAGGTTGCGGGCAAGCTCTATCTTAGTTGCCATATCGGCAAGTTTAAAGGCATTTATCTGAAATTTAGAGATCGCCTGCCCAAACTGTTTGCGCTCCTTTGCATAACTCAAAGCCAGTTCATAGGCTCCTTGCGCACAACCCAATCCCATTGCGGCTATAGACAATCGTCCATTGTCGAGCGTGGACAGCATAATTTTTGAACCTTCTCCAATTTTTCCGAGCAAATTTCCAGCCGGCACACGGCAATCATCAAAAAACAATTCGGCAGTATCTGAAGCTCTCCACATCATTTTTCCGTGCATAGCTGAGCGGACAAATCCCGGAGTTCCTTTTTCTACGATGATGGTCGAAAATTCCTTTTTCCCATCATGTTCGCCTGTTACAGCCTGAACTGTGGCCCCGATTGAAATGTCGTCCGAACCGTTGGTAATGAATATCTTGGAACCAGAAATTACCCATTGTCCATCCTCCAATCTTGCACGGGTTTTTGAACCCCGGGAATCTGAGCCTGCATCCGGTTCTGTTAATCCAAATGCCCAAAGCGCTTCGCCTGTGCAAAGGGCAGGCAGGTATTTCATCTTCTGTTCTTCCGTACCGTAATAGTAAAGCGGACCAATCCCTAATGAATTATGCGCCGCTACTGTTGCCGCCTGCGATCCGTCAACACGTGCCAGTTCCTCAATGGCAATGATGTAGGACAAAGTGTCCATTCCATGTCCGCCATATTTTTGAGGCAGAGCAATGCCAAAAAGCCCAAGCTTTCCCATCTCCAGGGTAAGCTCCCGACTAAAAACAGCTTTCTCGTCGAGTTCACGGGCTAACGGCTTTATTTCACGTTCGGCAAAATCGCGGACCGTTTGCCGGATAAGCTGATGTTCTTCGCTAAGATTAAAATCCATAATTATCAAATGTTATAAGTAATACTGTGTAAAGGGTAAATGGTGACATTTATTAAATTTCAAATTCCAAGTTCCAATTCCAAGCTCCAAGTTTGGAAATTTCATAGTTTATTCATAATGGAAGCAAGAATCAATTTTAGTTCTGATGATTCCTTTAATAAATATTCGCATTGTTGTAGATCTCAAAGATTCAACTGATTAAATATTCGTAGAAAATAGTTTGATTCACGCATTTCTTTCAGTGATATACCGATTTTTGTCTTGACATCAGGTCTTGTTGGAGACCCTTGCGATTCTTCATAATTTGCTCCACTTGAGGTTGATGATTTAACAAGTTGCCGTTTTATATCCATTGTTTCGATTGTATTTTTCACTGTCCGTAAATATAGAATTACGTCTACAGCAAACTTTAGTAATCTTTCACAAAGATCATTTTTCATAACCAGCACTTTTTCTTCTTTGAATTTGAGGCTTGAAATTTGGAATTTGGAATTTAAAATGTTTTTTCTACTCTAATAAATATTTACAGTTATATACAAACCAAGGCTAAACTTCCTCAATCCTGAAATGAATAAGTCGCGTGCTTGGATCGACCATTTCGCCCTGAGCAACAAGCACTTCTTCAACAATCCCGTCCATTGGGCTTAAAATGTTGTTCTCCATCTTCATCGATTCGAGGATAAGCATCAGGTCGCCTTTTTTCACTTCATCGCCGGATTGCACTTTTATACTGACGATCCTGCCTGGCATGGGTGCTTTCATATCACCGGAATGAGCAAGATCTGCGGTTGCTTCAGGTTCAAAATCCAGGTTGCCTGATAGCACGTCATAACGCTTTATTGCGAACTGGATTGCCCCGAAATTGATATAAATTATTCCATCCTCATCGCTGCTGATCCAGGCAATATAGCTGTCGTCACCATTGTCAAATTTTACGCTGTTATTTTCCTGACTCCAATTCGAAATCTTCCAGGTGTTGCTTTCAAATTCAATTTCAAGAAGTGCCGAATTGGAATTATGGAATAGTACCTCAACCGGTTTGTCATCCACTAAAAAGTTAGCTTTATGATCTATACGCCAATATCCGATAGCTTTCCAGACATTCTGACTGATCAGATTGTTACCTGAAGGCAGATAGCTCCCAATGATACACGCAATAACAGGCAGGTGAAATCCAATTGCTGATTTGTGATTCCCGCTGCGGACCAGCAATTCAACTCCATGAATTTCGCAGAATTTTGTTGAAACCTTGTTATGAATAAATGCTTCGTGGCGTATTAGCTCATGCAGGTAACTAATGTTCGTTTTCACTCCCTGGATAATATAGTTATCGAGCGCCGTACCCATTTTAAGCAAGGCTTGCTGCCTGGTTGGGGCATAAACGATTAGCTTGCTGATCATCGGGTCGAAATGGGTTGGAATAACAGGATTTCCTGAAATCCCCGAATCTACCCGGATATTTTTCCCGGTTGGCTCATGATAAAAAGTCATTTTTCCCGGTGAGGGGGAAAATCCGTTTGCAGGGTCTTCAGCGTATATCCGGCATTCGACGGCATTTCCATTGATGCTGAGCTCTTCCTGTTTTAACCGTAGTTTTTCTCCTGAAGCAATCCTAATCTGCTCTTCTACAAGGTCAACGCCAGTTATCATCTCAGTAACCGGATGTTCCACCTGAATACGGGTGTTCATCTCCAGAAAATAAAAGTTGAGAGATGAATCAACCAGGAATTCAATTGTGCCGGCGCTGTTGTATCCAATAGCTTTACCGATATTTACGGCTGCTTCGCCCATCAGGTTGCGTACTTCCGGCGTAAGCGTTGGGGATGGAGCTTCTTCAATAATTTTTTGATAACGGCGCTGAATAGAGCATTCGCGCTCGAAAAGATGCACCACGTTTCCAAAATTATCTCCAAGAATCTGAAATTCGATGTGCCGTGGTTCTTCAATAAATTTTTCCACGTAAACAGTTCCGTCTCCGAAATAAGACAGTGCTTCGCGGCTGGTTGATTCAAGCGCCTCAACAAGCAATCCGGCTGAATGAACTATTCTCATTCCCTTTCCTCCACCGCCTGCAGCTGCTTTAACCAAAACCGGGAATTCCAATTGCCCGATATTCTTAAGTATTGTTGCAGCATCACCAGTAAGGCCTTTGGTTACCGGCACACCGATTGCACTTACAAAGTTTCGGGCTTCAATTTTGTGTCCCATCACCTGCATGGCACGTGTGGAAGGACCGATAAAGATGATTCCGGATTTTTCGCATGCAGCTACGAATTCCGGATTTTCGGCCAGGAATCCATAGCCCGGATGAATGGCATCGCAACCGGTTCGAATTGCAATGTCGATGATCTTTTGAATATCCAGATATGTTTCCGAAAGGGCAGAATGTCCTAAGCAGATTGCCTGGCCGGCTACTGCCACATGCCTGCTTTCGCTATCAACTTCTGAGAAAACAGCTACTGTTGCAATTCCCATCCGGTGGGCTGTTTGCATTATACGTACTGCTATTTCGCCCCGGTTTGCAATAAGGAGTTTAGTAATTATCCCCATGTGTATTTTACAATTGATCTAATTTCTAATTGATCTAATTTCTAAAGTTCCCAGATTTATAATCTGATAATTACTTCATTAATGTACTTGATTTGACTTTCTTAAATATAGCATTAAAAATCAGATTAAATTCTGTTGCTTCATTTTGTAAAATCTCTATTTCCTTGAGTTTTTCCGGAATGGCTACTTTGAGCATTCTTAGAAAGAACTTCGTTTCAACTGATTCCTTTTTACAAATTCCGATTTTATGTCTGAAATCATTCTTGCTTTCGGCATCGTCTGCTTCGGCATAATTTGCACCAATACTTGTTCCCGATCTGATGAGTTGTGAAATCAGAGGTGTCGTAACAACAGTTTTAGGCATGCTAATGCATAATCGTACAATCTCCTCTCCAAATACTGAAGTTCTTTCTATTAGATTGTAGTCCGACATATAGTATAAATTTATCTATTTACTTGATGTTCTTGTTTTATAACTTAACTATTACTCCTTTGTAATTTCTCTATTATTGCTGCAATCTTTGATTAGGTCAATTAGAAATTAGGTCAATTAGAAATTTCAACTTATTCCACCCAATTCGGGCTGCGCTTCCCCAGGAATGCTGCCATTCCTTCCTGACCTTCTTCCGATGCACGGATATCGGCAATCATTTTAGCAGTATAGGTCAGGGCTTCATCAAGAGATATCTCGTTTGCAACTTTATCGATGAGAACTTTGCACTGGGATACAGCTTTTGGTCCGCTACTTAGTAATAATTCTATTACTCCGTTTACATGTGTATCAAGTTCGTTTTCTGCTAAGGATTTATTTACCAACCCAAAGGATTGAGCTTCGGGGCCATTGATCCGTCTGCCGGTAAGCATTAGTTCCCTCGCACCATATTCGCCAACACGCTTGATTACATATGGTGAAATGCAGGCAGGCACGATGCCGATCTTCACTTCGCTGAGCGAAAAAACAGTTTCATTATCGCAATATGCCATGTCGCAGGCAGCAAGCAGACCATTTGCTCCACCAATTGCTGCGCCATGAATAACAGCAATAGTTGGTTTTGGTGAAGAATAAATCGAATAAAAACACTTTGATAGCTGAAGGCTTTCACGGTAGTTTTCTTCATATGAATATTTTGCCACGTCGCGCATCCAGTTTAAGTCCGCACCGGCGCAGAATGATTTCCCGATTCCGCGAAGGACTATTATCCTCACATCTTCCCTTTCCCGGAGTGTTTCAAAACAAGTGATTAATTCGGAGATCATCACTTCGTTAAATGCATTACGAATCTCGGGGCGGTTAAGCGAAACGGTTACAACTGAGTCTTTTATTCCGACGTTAATTGTTGAAAATGAATTCATTGTTAAAAGATTGTTTTTATGCTTATGAAAATAAGGAGAAATGCCACTAAGACACTAAGACACTAAGGTTCACAAAGTTTTTGTTTCTCACAACTTCTTTAGTTTGCATATAATATAGGTCCTGTTTATAATTTTTGAAGTCTTCAACCAGTTAATCCTTTAATTGATAATTGTAAAACTATATCTTAGTGTTTCCTGGTGTCTTAGTGCCTTGGTGGCATGTTTATTCCTATCTGGTGTCTTCTATTTACATCCTGAAAATTCCATATTTTGTTTCAGCAAACTTCTTATTCAGGGACATTGCTATGCCCATTGCAAGCACTTTGCGTGTATCAGCAGGATCAATAATTCCATCGTCCCACATACGGGCTGTGCTGTAATAGGCTGAACCTTCTTCAGCATATTTTTTCATAATGCTGTTACGCATTTCATCGCGGTCAGTTGAAGAGAGGGATTGTCCTTTTGCTTTTAGCTGATCTTCCTTTACGGTAATTAAAACTCCTGCTGCCTGTTCGCCTCCCATCACAGAGATTTTGGCATTTGGCCACATAAAAAGTAAACGTGGCTCATAGGCACGGCCTGCCATGGCATAATTTCCTGCACCAAACGAACCGCCAAATACGACAGTAAATTTCGGAACTGCTGCATTGGCCACAGCATGAACCAGTTTGGCTCCATCACGCGCTATTCCCCGGCGTTCATATTCCTTACCAACAATAAAACCTGTAATATTCTGCAGGAAAATAATTGGAACATTACGGGATGTACACAGTTCTATAAAATGAGCTCCTTTCAGCGCAGTTTCTCCGAACAATACACCATTGTTGGCTATAATTCCTACCGGAAATCCCATAATATTCGCAAAGCCGGTGGTTAGCGTTGGTGCATACCGGGCTTTGAATTCGTGAAAACGGCTTCCATCAACTATCCTGGCAATGATTTCTTTTGAATCAACAGGTTTACGCAGGTCAAGCGGCGCAATACCATATAATTCCTCAGGATTGTAGAATGGTTCTTCAATTGGGGAAAGGTCGGGTAATTGCTTTTCGGGTAAATTAAGAGTCTGGAAAATATTGCGGCAAATCTGGATAGCATGATTGTCGTCCTCGGCCAGGTGATCAGCAACACCCGAAATGGATGTGTGAACCTCCGCACCACCAAGATCTTCGGCGCTTACTTCTTCGCCGGTTGCAGCTTTTACCAGTGGCGGGCCACCAATGAATATGGTGCCTTGGTTGCGTACAATAATTGTTTCATCGCTCATTGCCGGAACATAAGCCCCACCTGCAGTACATGATCCCATCACGATGGCAATCTGGGGAATCCCCTGGGCTGACATGCGCGCCTGGTTGAAGAAGAATCTGCCGAAGTCGTATTTGTCCGGAAAAACCTTTGCCTGTTCAGGCAGAAAAACACCGCCGGAATCCACCATATACACGCAGGGAAGATGATTTTCCATCGCTATTTCCTGTGCCCTTACATGCTTTTTGATAGTTTCTTCAACATAAGTTCCGCCTTTAACAGTTGCATCATTGGCAATAATCATCGCTTCGCGGCCATGGATTACACCGATTCCGGTTACAATTCCTGCCGAAGGAAATTCGTTGCCATGAATTCCGTAAGCAGCCAAAGGCGACAATTCCAGAAACGGAGTGTTGGGGTCGATCAGCAGATTAATGCGTTCGCGGGCAAGCAACTTACCACGCTCTTTATGTTTGCTTATTGCAAAAGCGGGAGCGCCATTCATGGTTTGCCCGAGTACTCCATGATACTCTGCCAGCACTTTTTTAAAGGTGGCTTTATTCTCCAGAAAATCCTTTGACCCGGTATCTAACCGGGATACTATTCTGTACAATGTTATAAAGATTAAGGTCGAAAATTAATAAATATCTGCCAATTAAGATATGTCGCTTCCGAAATATGTTCCTAAAGTATAAATTTCTTTAATACAAACACCTTTTTCGTTGCGCGAAAGCGTGCAACATTCGTTATAAATGTCATGTTCGAAGAAGAGAAGGTAGTTATTATCAGCAACTTCGTTAAGAAAATCCTCTTTTTCGGTAAGGGAAATAAGTGGTTGGGTATCATAACTCATAATGTAGGGCAAAGGCAGATGAGCAGAAGTGGCGATAAGATCGGAAGTGAAAACTACCGTTGTTCCTTTGTATTGAATGAATGGTATTGCCTGGCCTACAGTATGCCCATTAAAAAACTTCACCCTGAAACCGGGGAATAGTTCTTCTTCGTTCTCAAAAAGCATTAAGCGGCCGCTCTCCTGAATAGGCATTATGTTTTCGCGCAGAAAGGAGGCACTTTCTCGTCGGTTGGCATTCATTGCCCAATCCCATTGTGGCTGGCTTATCCAATACGTTGCATTTGGGAAGGCCAGCTCAAACCTGCTACGATCGCTGCTGTATTTAACACTTCCCCCACAGTGGTCGAAATGAAGGTGGGTAAGAAACATGTCTGTGATATCAGAATGAGAATAGCCATATCTGGCAAGGGATTTTGCAAGAGAGTCGTCGCCGTTGAGGTTGTAATGGCTGAAGAACCTTTCGCTTTGCTTGTCCCCTATGCCATTATTAATAAGAATTTTGCGATCGCCTTCAACCACAAGCATGCAACGCATAGAAAGGTTAATCTGGTTGTTTTCGTCGGAAGGATATACTTTGTTCCAGATAGATTTGGGAACAACGCCAAACATAGCACCACCATCAAGTTTGAGGTTGCCGGTTGAAATTGGATATATGTTCATTAAAGCAGATTTATAAACAAACAAATGTAGGAGGTAAAAGTTAGGAAACCTATACGAATTCAACATTATGGCAAAGGATATTTTCTGCGCTCAAAAAAATTGTTGTAAATATACTTGATGAATAAGCTATATTTGCCTTATTCTGCTGCTATATGAAAATAACTCAACGCCAATTTCTTGCAATCCTTTTTTTAGTAATTACAATAACGCTGGCTATTAATCTGGGACAGGTTTATTCCTTCTGGAATCTTAACGAAACGGCCCTTATCATAAGCCGTTGGGCCACAATGATTTTATTAATATGGTATGCTTTCCGAAAAAAATCGCTTACCACTTGGATTCTCATCAGCATGGTTGTAGGGGCTGAGTTTGGCCACGATTTGCCATCTGCAGCAATTCACCTCAACCTATTCAGCAAGATATTTCTGAATATGGTGAAGACCATCATTGCTCCATTGCTTTTTGCCACTCTGGTGGTTGGCATCGCCGGCCATTCAAACCTGCGGCAGGTGGGGCGGATGGGTTGGAAATCGATCTTATATTTCGAATTGGTTTCAACTATTGCACTCTTCATTGGCCTGCTGGCGATAAATATCAGCCGGGCCGGTATTGGAGTTATCATTCCTTCCGAAATAAGTCAACAGAATATCCCTAATGTAAAAGCACAGACATTTGAAGAAATTATCCTACATGTTTTCCCCGAGAATATTGCAAAAGCCATTTATGAAGGACAGGTTCTCCAGATTGTTGTTTTCAGTATTATTTTTGGAATAGCAGTGGCAATGCTCAAAGATCAGCACAGAAACCGAATGGTTCATTTTGCCGAAAGCCTTTCCGAAACCATGTTCAAATTCACAAACCTGGTGATGTATCTTGCACCGGTTGCTGTTTTTGCTGCTATAGCTTATTCTGTAGGACACATGGGGCTCAGTATACTTGGAAACCTCATTCAGCTCCTGGCAACACTTTATGTTGCTCTAATTGTGTTACTACTGGCGGTTTTCCTTCCTGTTGCATTGTTTATGAAAATACCGGTAAGGAATTTTATCCGTGCTGTTTCTGAGCCTGCAACGATAGCTTTTGCGACAACCAGTTCGGAATCAGCATTACCTATTGCAATGGAAGCAATGGAAAAATTCGGGGTGCCACGAAAAATTGTTGCTTTTGTGATGCCTACCGGTTACAGTTTCAACCTCGATGGAACCACCTTGTACCTTTCGTTGGCAACCATTTTTGTTGCTCAGGTTGCAGGTATTGATCTGCCAATAGACAAACAGTTGCTTATTGTTTTTACGCTTATGCTCACAAGCAAAGGTGTTGCCGGCGTTCCAAGAGCCTCGCTGGTTATTCTGCTTGGCACAGCAGCCAGTTTCGGGCTTCCGACCTGGCCCATTTTCATCATCCTGGGTATCGACGAGTTGATGGATATGGCCAGAACTGCTGTAAATGTGATTGGTAATTGTCTTGCCACAGCTGTTGTTGCCCGTTGGGAAGGGGAATTTGATGATAAGGCAGCGAAGAATTTTAGTGCGAAAATGATCGAATGATACGTTGTTTTAACCATTATTTTGAAAGTTTTTTTAATCTACAATGGTTCAGCCTTTGTTTAAAAATGATAAACATTTCATAACTTTGAAGAAAAATAACATCTATGAAAAACACATTTATCTTAGCTGCAATCGCCGTGCTATTAATAGCTTGTGCTTGCCAGAACAGACAAAATGCCCAACAGGCAAGCGGCCCAAATGCTGACTCAGTGTTGTTAATGGCCAAAAACTTCTTTAAGTCACTGCCTTCTGAAGCAGTGAATCCTGACAATCCTATAACTCCTGAAAAGGTGCTGCTGGGAAAAACTCTCTATTTTGACAACCGGCTTTCGATGCACAATACCGAGAGTTGCAACACCTGTCATAATCTCGAAACCTACGGCGTTGATAATAAGCCGACAAGTCCGGGTGATAACGGGAAGCCAGGAACCCGCAATTCACCAACAACTCTTAATGCCGCCCTTCACTTTGTTCAGTTTTGGGATGGCCGTATGAAAGATGTGGAAGAACAAGCCGGTGGACCAGTGATGAACCCTGCTGAAATGAATATGCCATCAGAGAAAGAAATAATTTCGCGACTCGGTAAGAATGAAGGTTATAAAAAGATGTTCACAGCAGCATTTCCGAATGACAAAGCTCCTGTTACATTTGAGAATATGCGGAAATCGATAGCTGCTTTCGAACGCACACTTATTACACCTGACAGATTTGATAAATTCCTGGGTGGTGATCTGACAGCATTGAATGAAGCTGAAGTAAAAGGGCTGAAAACTTTGATGGAAACCGGATGTACAGCTTGCCACAGCGGCAGCTTGCTGGGAGGTTCAATGTTCCAGAAATATCCTCTTTTTTCCGATCACAAGACACTCACCGGAAGCACAACTGATGATCAAGGCCGCAAGCAGGCTACCAAAAACGAAGCTGACAAATACATGTTCAAAGTTCCATCATTACGCAATATTGCCAAAACAAACCCTTACCTCCACGATGGGAGCGTAAACGACCTGGCTAAAATCGTTACTATAATGGGAAAAGCTGAACTAAATAAAGACCTTACAAGCGATCAGGTCTCGGAAATTACCACATTTCTGAATGCCCTGACAGCTGATCTGCCTGCCGCTGTTAAACAAACCCCGGTTATGCCTGAATAAGGGATAACATTTATTACTTTCTGAAAGAGACTGCTCTCAATTTTTGAGGGCAGTCTTTTTTTATAATACCGAAATCCTGTTCATTTATTTTAAGGACATAACCCTTTTCCCTGTATTTTGAACTTTAGTGTATTTAGGCTGTTGTAGTCTATAAGTTCTAAAACTAAAGTCAGAACTTTATCTCATGAATTCAATCACACAATTACCAAAAGAAATATTCCGGAGTTATGTCTGTTCACATGCTGATTTACCGCAGGTAGAGAGCACGCAGCATTTTGCGGATGAAATGGTTATGTTTCTTTTCCCTTTGAAAGCAAATCGTACTGTTTCACTAAAATCGCTTCAGAAAGAATTGCGTCGCCTGAGGTTCCGCCTTAGCGAACTCTTATATCCGCTACATGCCGGAGTTGAAGAGGAGGTTTCGCAGGTAGTGGAACAATTTTTTAGCCGCTTACCAGACGTTTATCATCTTTTGGTGAATGATGCTATTGCTTTCCAGAATGGCGACCCTGCAGCCCGTGGAATTGAAGATATTATTTTATCGTATCCGGGATTTCATGCCATTGCTGTGCATCGTCTTGCGCATGAACTTCATGCACTGAGGGTTCCATTGCTGCCAAGAATAATGAGCGAATACATTCATGGCAAAACCGGAATTGATATTCACCCCGGAGCAAAAATCGGCGAAAACTTCTTTATCGATCATGGAACGGGAGTTGTTATTGGTGAAACCACCAAAATTGGAAATAATGTAAAGATCTACCAGGGAGTCACTTTGGGTGCCTTATTTGTAGAGCGTGGATTGACTGACCAAAAACGGCATCCAACCATTCAGGATAATGTGATTATATATGCCGGAAGTACTATTCTGGGAGGGAAAACGATAGTTGGCCACGATTCTGTAATTGGGGGCAATGCCTGGCTTACCGAAAGTGTGGAACCATTTTCGATGGTTTATCATAAACCACAAATTGTAATTCGTGATAAAAAAGATTTTGTAGAACCTATAAATTTCTATATATAATGAAGGCAAACACAATACTACAAACCATTGGGAATACTCCACATATCAGGATAAATAAGTTGTTCCCATCAAAACATGAAGTGTGGATAAAACTAGAAAAAAACAACCCCGGTGGAAGTATAAAAGATCGTATCGCATTGTCGATGATTGAAGATGCGGAAAAACGAGGGTTGCTTAATTCATCCTCAATTATTATTGAACCGACTTCGGGAAACACCGGAATAGGTCTTGCAATGGTTGCAGCCATAAAAGGATATAAACTTATCCTTGTTATGCCGGAATCGATGAGTGTGGAACGCCGCAGATTGATGTCAGTTTATGGAGCAGAATTTGTGCTCACGCCCCGCGAAAAGGGAATGAAAGGAGCCATTGAAAAAGCTAAAGAACTCCTTGCTTCAACTCCTGATGCCTGGATGCCCGGTCAATTTGAAAATCCTGCCAATCCTGCAATTCACTTTGAAACAACTGCTCGTGAAATTGCTGCTGACTTCCCCGATGGACTTGATTTCATTATTACGGGAGTAGGAACCGGGGGGCATATTTCAGGCGTTAGCAAATACCTGAAAGCCCTTTGGCCAAAACTAAAAGTATTCGCTGTTGAACCGGAACTTTCGCCGGTTATAAGTGGAGGAGCTCCAGGCTCACATCCAATACAGGGAATTGGAGCAGGTTTCATTCCCGAAAACCTTGTCACGAAGCTTATTGATGGCGTGATAACTGTCTCGAAAGAAGAGGCTTTTGAATTTGCCCGCCGTTTCGCCAAAGAAGAAGCCATTTTTGCCGGTGTATCAACCGGCGCATCTCTGGCAGCAGTAAATAAAAAATTACCTGAATTACCTGTTGGTTCGCGTATCCTGACGTTTAATTATGATACCGGAGAACGGTATTTGTCAGTTGAAGGACTTTGGGAATAACTTTTACAAGCGAAATCTTTGCATTATACTCTGCAGAAGTCAGAGATAATAACGATTTCAAAAAATATGAAATCTTTGCGCTCTATTTCATCCGGACCAGGCCGATGGTTTCTGTGTGTGTTCCAGCCTGCAAACGACAGAAATAATATCCGGCGGGAATTTCGTCTGATGTGAAATCAACAACATGTGCTCCTGCACTTTGTTCTTCGTTAACAAGCGTTTTTATTTCATTGCCGTACAAATCGCAAATTACCATCCTGGAGTTGCAGTTCTCAGGTAATGTGTACCTGATACTTGTTTTTCCACAGAAAGGATTTGGATAAGTTGTAAGTGAGAGGTCTTCACGATTCGTCTTAATATTCCCAAACCCATCGTATTGAAGTATGATATGCGTATAGTAAACATCCTGTTCTCCATTTAAGGTATTTGCCCATGCAAGGTGAGCGCCACCGTTATCAGAAATCATATGGTAATAATCGCCCATCTTCTGCTGGTTGGGCCAGCCAACCCTGGAATCGAAAGACCCGGAGAGTTTTTCATTTACGGACCATGTTTCTCCCTGATCCAGGGAATAAGAATAATAAAGAGCCGACTGAACAGGGAGGGAAATGGCGTCACGAGTATCCAGCCACACAGCATCAATCCTGCCGTTTGGCGCAACCGACATTGTTCCAAACCACTGGAAGTCGTATATTTGAAGATCATCGTTTACGCGGGTTGCCGGGCCCCATGTTTCTCCGCCATCAATGCTTTTGCTGAACATAACATCAGCGGGATCGGAAGTTGAATTCCGTTGTACTGAAGCCAGCACATAAACATTGCCATGACCAGGCCCGTCGGAACGGTCAACATCTATATATGCCTGGCCAAGTAAACCGGCAGGATTCACATCCGTATATCCAGATATCGTACCATCAAGATCAACCTGAGACATAAAATCCCACGAAACGATTTGATCCGGATCACGGGCAGTGGTGGATTTTGTTACAACAATACCATCATTATAATCTTTCCCAACGGTATATAATTCGCCATCGGGACCTACAGTGAGTGTTCCCCAGTAAGGATTACCATAAACTGCGACACAATCCTCATATGAGCTGCCTTTATTGATGGAACGGGTGAATGCCCCGGGACTACAATAACTATAGTAAGATGTCCAAAATGAATAATTGTGTCCATCCCCCATTCCTCCTGATTTGTCAATTGTCATCCATTGTTTATCGCCACCCTGCGCAAATGTGCCTTCGTCCCAGATGAATTCTCCATTAACGTTTTTAAATACATTGCAACTGTATGCACCTGCGTCATCTACCGTAAGGCTGTTATAATAAAATGTTCCTTCTGCATCAGAACCAAGCACAGGATCGGAACGAAAGATCCCCTGGTTAATCACACCTGGAAAAGTCCATATAAGGCCACCATCCGATGTATAACCATAGCCAGCCTGCCTGAAATCACTGTTTACATCGTCGAACTGGCGCCAGCCAATTACCATCCTGTCTGGATTTGTCGGGTCAATGGCGATGGATGGTTCGTTGGCAGCGTCACCTACGATGTTCTCTCCGTTTTCGTTTACGTTTACTTGTGTGGTAAAGAAAATGCTGCCCGAACGGTTGTAGGCCGGGGATGTTTTCTGGTTTTGATAACGGTTTGGACTATAAGGGTCACCTGGAATTTCATGATGCAAGGCTGCATCTCGCAGTTTCATCGCTTTCCCCTGCTGCCCCCGGGAGATTAAAGGTAAAACTATAAGTAAACCAAAGAACAGGAAAGGCAGGTAGGTTGTTTTTTTCATTGTCCGAATTGTTAAAATGATCGTAATCAGTCAGCGTTATTCACAGGCAAATATACAATTATATGCAATCTGTATAAGTGAGCCGGATACTGGATACAACATATTACATCTGAAGGAAAGCAGTATAATGACCTATAAACTGCATTATTAAAAGGCTGACAA
Organism: uncultured Lentimicrobiaceae bacterium; assembly: GCA_964511085.1. Lineage (GTDB taxonomy): Bacteria > Bacteroidota > Bacteroidia > Bacteroidales > DASVHX01 > DASVHX01. The sequence continues at coordinate 6,658 of CAZEDO010000031.1, read as the reverse complement.
AAAACGAATTTTGGTCACTACAAGTTATTTTATCTGATTCAAGGCCAGAAGATAATGATAGATAAAGATCTTGCCGGATTATATGGTGTAAAAGCTATACGCTTGCGCGAACAAGTTAAGAGAAATGCTGAACGTTTCCCTGATCGGTTTATGTTTCAACTCACAGAGGACTAAGTTACTTCTATGGTATCGCAAAATGCGATACCTTCTAAAAAGCATTTGGGGGGGGGGCGCTTCCATATGCTTTTACAGAACACGGGGTCTTCATGTTCGCAAATATCCTGAAGAGCAGCAGGGCTATACATGTGAGCATACGCATTATTGATGTCTTTGTAAAACTTCGCGAGTTGCTGTTAACCCACAAGGATATTCTTTTAAAACTGGATTTGTTCGAAACATAATTAGTTCAGACCAGCGAAAATATTCAAATAATATTCTCGGTTCTTAAGTAATTATTAATTCCTGAGCAAGAGCCGGGGAATAAGATTGGCTATAGGCGAAATTAAGAAAAAGAGAAGCCAATGAATAAAAAAGGAATTGGTTTTGTGGAGGTTTTTCATTTTTGTTCGTACATTTCGGATTGATTATCCATTGGATTTATACTCTTCAAATATGAAAAATACAACTCTTATACTGGCATTTATTGCAATATGCACTATAAGTCAAGCGCAGCATAAAGAAGCAAATATTAATTATGAAAAAGGGAATAGCTTTTTGGCAGCTAAAGATTAGGCAAAAGCGTTGGAATCATATTCGCTTTCAATCGAACAATATCCAGCCGCTGATGCTTATTTTAACAGGGCATTATGCTATATTAAATTGTTTGATTCTTGCAATTATTGCAAGGATATTCAAATGGCATTTATGTTTGGAGATAAGGAAGCAGAAGGAATTTATAAAAAGAAGTGCGTTTTGACAGACACGATTCGTTCAATAGCTGATTCAATCATGCAGGAATTTCCTGGCTATAGCTATACCCTATTTACATTTCAGAAATGCGAAAAAGACAAATCAACCGGATATTACAATAGAAAACATGAACGCCTAGTTAGTATTTATGAAAAGATGCCTGAATTTCCTGGTGGGGAAACGGCCTTGGCTAAGTTTCTGGGTAAAAACATCGTTTATCCATCAACTGCCTGGAATAAAGGAATTCAGGGTACTTTATATATAACAACAGTCCGGTAATATTTTATAATATGCTAATTATCAATATATTACATACGATTCTTTCGATATCACATAGTGCTGAGAATCAACGTTTTGCGCCTTTGCGTCTTTGCGAGAAATGAAAAGTTACCGGAGTATTGATATAACATTCGCGATAGAAAAGAACGGTGAAGTTACACGTTTAATAATCTTGCGAGGAATAGGCGGAGGCTGTGATGAAGAGGCATTAAGGGTAGTAAGTTTGATGCCAAAATGGAAACCTGGCACTAGGAAAGGAATTCCCATACGAGTTCAGTTTAATATGCCAATAAGATTTATAAAGAATTAAGTGAACTACTAGTCAGGAAGCAACCTTGAGTCTAACATTAACTCATCTATTATTCCTATTTATATTCCTTCGCTTCAACCTCTCCCGTGAGCACCATAAGCCCGTTCATAGCAAGGGCGCGCATTTCGTCCTCGCCGGGGTAGACATGGGTTGGGGCTATGCGATAGACACGGTCGATGATCTGGTTCACAAACCATTTGCTGTGGGCTATACCACCGGTAATGAGGATGGCATCCACCTGCCCGCGGAGAACCGGGTACATGGAGCCTATGGCTTTGGCCACCTGGTAAGCCATGGCATCGAAGATGAACTTAGCCTGTTCGTCGCCGGCCTGGGCACGTTGTTCAACTTCGTAGGCGCTGGTGGTGCCTAGATGTGCAAACAAACCGCCATTGCCTTTTATCATTTTTAGAATTTCTTTCTCGGTGTATTTACCGCTGAAGCAAAGCCTTACGAGGTCGCCAACAGGAAGTGTTCCGCTTCGTTCCGGCGAGAAAGGGCCTTCACCATCAAGTCCCTGGTTTACATCGATCACACGGCCTTTTAGATGCGCACCAACCGTAATACCTCCGCCAAGATGAACAACTATCAGGTTCATGTCTTCGTATTTACGCATGACTGATTTGGCATGCTGACGGGCAATGGCTTTCTGATTGAGTGCATGAAAAATAGATATACGGTTGAATATCGGATGCCCCGAAACACGGGCGATATCATCGAGTTCATCAACCACGACGGGATCGGCAATAAAAGCACGGGCATAAGGAAGGCTGCTGGCAATATCGTCGGCAATAAGGCCGCCAAGGTTGCTGGCATGGTCGCCAACCTTGCTGTGCATAAGGTCGTACTTCATGGTCTCATTCACTTCATAAACGCCCGAAGATATTGGTTTTAACATTCCACCACGCCCTACCACAGCACGGATTTGCGAGAGATCTATTTCAGCTTCCTGTAGTTGCTGGTAAATGATTCCTTTCCTGAAATGATGCTGATCTGTAACTCTCTCGAACGGAGCCAGTTCGTCGGAAGTATGGTTTATCGACTTAACAAATACCGGTGTCAGGTTCTGAAAAACAGCAATTTTTGTAGATGTTGAACCAGGGTTTATTGCCAGGATGCGGAATTCTTCCATTCTGTAATACTAAGTTTATTTTGCAATGATAGCGGCAAGGGCAATGGAATATAGCTTTGTCAATGAACTATCGCCACGTGACGAAAGGACACAAGGTACGCGGGCTCCTGCAACAAATGCCCCAAGCTCTGCGCCGGCAAGTTTTGTGTTGGTTTTATAAAATACATTGCCCGTTTCAATGTTCGGGAACAGAAGGCAATCGGCATCTCCAGCCACACCTCCAACCATTTTCTTTATATCTGCCGATTCCTTGTCGATAGCCACATCCAGCGATAGCGGACCGTCAACCATAGCACCTTTTATCTGTCCGCGATCGGCCATTTTCGATAAGATAGCTGCATCAACACATGCCGGCATACTGGCCAGCATCTGCTCGGAAGCTGCTATAACTGCTACTTTTGGATTGTTGATGTCCAGCGCTTTTGCAGTAGCTACAAGGTAATTCAGAATAGCGATCTTCATTTTGAGATCGGGCAAAGGAATAATTGCTACATCGCCAACGATCAATAATTTATGATAACGTGGGTTTTCGATAACAGTCACATGGCTCAGGATGGCATTCGGATCCATGAGGCCGGTTTCCTTGTTGAGGATGGCTTTCATATATTTATCGGTGCTCACCAGTCCTTTCATCAACAGGTCGCCTTCGCCGTCGCGGATGAGTTTTACTGCAATAGTTGCGGCTTTGGATTCTGAAGGTTCGTGAACGATACGGAACTTGGCAGGATCAATATTTTCGTGGCGGCATACGTCGCGTATAACAGCTTCGTCGCCAACAAGGATGCCATCAACAATACCTTTATCAACAGCTTCGCTTACTGCTACTATAGTATGCTCGTCATTCGCGTAGGCAGCAACAAGTTTTTTCTTAGTCCTCGATTTGAGCACTTCAAACATTTGATCCAATTTGGTAATGGTCATGAGGTGTTGGGATTTAATTATTTGGAATGATAAATTATTTGCAGTTCAGAATGATAAGTAAAAGAACACGATTCGTATCGCTGATACTTCCGGCATCGAAGTTATTGATTTTCGGTAAGCAAAAGTAGAAAAATGTATGTTATTTCCATACGTTTGGAATTGGTTCGGGTGAAATTTAGAAAGTATATGGACAAGCAAAGACAATTGAGGGTTTGAATGAGAAAAACTTAAATAACCACGGAGACACGGAGAACATGGAGAACGGCGAAGTCCTCAACAAGGTTAAACGCAGAGATTATTTCCTGAAATGCATGATTGAAATATCATTTTCGGAAATAAATTTCATTTATTAATGGTCAGATAATATTTTGCAAAATACTAATTATCAATATGTTGCCTATACTTTTCTTGATGTTGTATGGTGCTGATAACCATCCCTTTTGCGGCTTTATTACTCACTTTGTTCGTGAGAATGCTTCGCTAAGTTCGCTGCGCTCATGAGAACGCTTCGCTTAGTTGCGTCTATGCGCCTTTGCGAGAAAAAATCTTACCAAAGTATTTTTTTATTATACGTACACCTAAAATCTGGATGATCAATAATTTCTGGCAACGGCGAAGTCTTCACCAAAAATATTCTCCGTGATCTCCGTGTCTCCGCAGTTTAAATTAATTCTGTTACGGATTTTATCAAACTAAAAAAGTCAAAGCCGGATAATGACAAAATATGTATCTTGCCTCCATTATTTCAACAACAACATTTATGGCCAGGCAAATCATTTTCGGGATGGTGCTGCTCATTACGCTGGGTATATTCGCATTTACAATATATAGGCTGATAGGGCTTTTCCGGCTGACCAAACCTTTTCCTATCAACCAGATTGGGAAGCGTATCATGGTAACATTGCAGGTAGCCATCGGACAATCACGGATACTACGGTTTCCGTTTACAGGGATATTGCATGCATTGGTTTTCTGGGGTTTTATTGTTATTACCCTCGGCAGCATTGAAATGATAGCTGACGGGCTTGCCGGTACAGATCGCATAATGGCCTCTACAGGCTGGTTTTACGATTTCGTGACTGCTTCCGGGGATATTATGGCTTACATTATTTTTATCGCAATCCTTTTCTTTCTTGGCCGCAGGCTTTTCATTCATGTCAGTCGTTTCAGCGGTATTGAGATGCAACCCAAATCAAAATGGGATGCACTCGCGGCTTTGGTAATTATCCTTATGCTGATGGTTTCCTTAATCGGTTTAAACCTTGCAACACTTTTATTGCATGCTGAAGATATCAAAGGCACCTATCCGCTCAGTGCTATTTTAGCTCCCTGTTTGAATATTGGAATGGATTTATCAGCTATCACCGCACTCCACGAAGTTTCATGGTGGACTCATATCCTGCTGATCTTCCTGTTTGCTAACATTCTTCCTTATTCCAAGCATTTTCATGTTTTCACTTCCGTGCCCAATGTATTCCTCAGCCGCCTGGAACCTCTGGGTTATCTGACAAACATGGATAATGTTACAAAGGAAGTTAAACTCATGCTCTTCCCGGAAACAGCTACTACAGAGGTTGGAGATGAAGCCATCTCCCGTTTTGGTGTAAAAGATGTGGAAGATGTCACCTGGAAAAATTATCTGGATTCGCTGGCTTGTACCGAATGTGGCCGGTGTACTTCTGTTTGTCCGGCAAATATTACCGGTAAAAAATTATCGCCACGCAAATTGTTTATTGACCTTCGTGCACGCATGAAAGAAAAAGGCCCGGGAATGATAAAAAAAGGTTCAGGCTTCGATGATGGAAAAGCTTTGCTGGGTGATTATATTTCGGCAGAAGAGTTATGGGCCTGCACAACCTGCAATGCCTGTGCCCGCGAATGCCCGGTTAGCATTAACCATCCTTCGCTAATTCTTGATATCAGGCGCTACCTGGTAATGGAGCAAGCTGCTGCCCCGGCAGCGCTTAATTCCATGTTTACCTACATTGAGAACAATGGTGCACCGTGGCAGTATTCGCCGGAGGATAGGATGAAATGGGCGGATGATTTGTTTATAAATATTCGCTAGAATCTTAAAATCTGGTAATTAATCATGTCTTATCCTTTTCCACAATGGAAAGTAAAAAAATAGAAGTCCCACTGATGTCAGCAATGCTGGCATCAGGCAATAAGCCTGAATATCTTTTCTGGGTTGGATGTGCCGGAGCGTTTGACGACCGGTATAAAAAAGTGACCCGCGCTTTTGTGAAACTGCTTACGCATTACGGAACAAGTTATGCTGTGCTTGGCCCGGAGGAAACCTGCAACGGTGATCCTGCGCGCCGGGCCGGAAATGAAATGCTATTCCAGATGCAGGCACTTCAGGTTATTGAAACACTGAAACAATACGATGTGAAAAAGATTATCACCTGCTGCCCGCATTGTTTCAATATTTTCAGAAATGAATACCCTGATCTTGGAGGAAAGTATGAAGTGATGCATCATACGCAATATATTCAGCAACTGATTGATGAAGGAAAATTTGTTGCTAGTAAAAGCATTTTTGCGGAAAATACAATAACTTTCCACGATCCTTGCTACATGGGCCGTTGCAATGAGGAATATGACGCGCCGCGTAAAGCCTTGAACGCTTTACCGGCAAAGAAAGTTGAAATGCCGCGAAACCGGAGCAAAGCTCTTTGCTGCGGTGCAGGAGGAGCGCAAATGTTTAAGGAAGCAGAGCCAGGAGCAAAAGAGGTTTATGCCGAGCGTACCGGAGAAGCCCTGAATACAGGTGCAGATATTGTTGCAACAGCTTGTCCTTTCTGCATGACAATGCTTACTGATGGTATCAAGTACCAGAACAAAGAAGAAGAAGTTAAAAACTACGATATAGCTGAGCTTATGGCTATGTCGCTGGGGCTTTGATCAATTTGGCTGTCAATAATCATGAATCAGCGCTACCTCAGTGCTGTTTGAACAAAAGTCAAGAGACTGTTGAAATTTCTTTAAAAAGACAGTTGAACCCCTTTCGGGGCTCTTAATTGATTATTATTTTTCACCTCCGGATGTTCCGGAGGTTATTGAAATTAAAGTCCTTCGGACTTTTCTATCTCAAAAACCCTGAA